>JAGQUL010000029.1 GCA_020438525.1 Thermoleophilia bacterium
GACGTATGTACGGAGTCCGCGGATTCCGCGGGTCATGTACATACGTCCGCCTGCGTCCGCCGATTTCGCGGATCGCGTACATGCGTCGCCGGACATGCACCCGCAGCCCGACCGATAGCATCCACGCATGGCCACCACCTCCGCGAAGCGATCCGCCGCAGTCTCCCGCACCACGAGCGAGCCGCACCTCTGGCTCACCGACGATCCCGACCACTGCGCGCTACTCGCCGAAAACGCCAACGCGTTCCTGATCGGCTTCATCCTCGACCAGCAGGTCACGGTGCAGAAGGCATTCAAGGGCCCCTGGGACCTGCGCGATCGAATCGGAACGCTCGATCCCGCAGCCATCGCCGCGATGCCGATCGCCGAGCTCGAGGCCGCCTTCGCCGAGAAGCCCGCGCTGCACCGCTTCCCGTCGGCCATGGCCAAGCGCGTGCACGAGGCGATGCGGATCGTCGCCGAGACCTACGCCGGCGACTCCGCACGCATCTGGACCGAGGCCGACGACGACCTCGCCGAGCTCGAGCGTCGCCTCAAGCAGATCCCGGGGCTCGGCGCCGGCAAGCTCACCTCGATCGCCGCGATCCTCACCAACCGCTGCGGCATGGCGTTCACCGGCTGGCAGGACGCGGTCTGCGAGTACGGCACGCTCGGCGACGTCGACTCGCCGGAAGCCCTGCACGCCTACCAGGCCGCCAAGCGCGCCTACAAGAAGGCCGCCCGCGCCACGGCCGCCGCGAAGGGCTGACACGCCGCGCCTGCGCGGTCGTCGTCGCCCCTGACCGAGACACGCCACGATGGCCGCAGCCTTCGCACTCGCATCGAGCCTGCTCTGGGGAGGCGGCGACTTCCTCGGCGGGCGCGCGACCCGGGCTCGCTCGGTGCTCGTCGTGCTCGCGTGGTCGCAGCTGGCGATGCTCCTGCTGCTGTGGACGACGATCGGCGTGCTCGCCGCAACCACTGACTTTCAGGTTCCGCTGCATGCGGTGCTCGTGGGCGCGCTCGGCGGCGCGGCGGGAGTGATCGGGCTCGGCGCGTTCTACCGCGCGCTCGCTGCGGGCCCGATGAGCGTCGTGCCGCCGATCGCCGCAGCCGGGGTGGCGCTGCCGGTGGCGGTCGGGCTTGCCAGCGGCGGGACCGATGCGAGCGCGATCGTGGTGGCGGGGCTCGTGCTGGCGATCGTGGGAATCATCCTGGCCTCGATCGGCGAGGGATCGAGCAGCGACCACACGCTCGCCACGCGCATCGCACCCGCCACGCTCGGGCTGTGCCTGGTCGCGGCGATCGGGTTCGGGCTGATCTTCGTGGCGATGGACCGCGCAGCGGGCGACGACATGGCGACCGCGCTCGTCGCGACCGGCGGGGTTCGGGCGGGCAGCGTGCTGCTCGTGCTCGGGGCGGCCGTTGCGTCGCGGGCGCGGCTGCGGGCCGGCGTGGGGCGGCGCGAGCTCGGCGGGTTCGTGGTGATCGGCCTGCTCGATACGGGCGCGAACCTGTGCTTTGCGATCGCCGCGGCGACCGGTGAGCTGGCGATCGTGGCGGTGCTGGGTTCGCTCTATCCGGCGGTCACGAGCGGCCTCGCGCACGTGGTGCTCGGCGAGCGCCTGGGGCGCGTGCAGCTGGTGGGCGCCGCCTGCGCGATCGGTGGCGTGATGCTGCTCGCCCTGCGCTGAGGCGGCGCGTGCTTGTGAGCCCGCGCAGCGTGCGACCTGCATGCCTGCCGACTGGTCCGGGAGAGACCCGACGGGTCGGAGCGGGACGGGATGGGTCATCCCCGTACCGAGTCGGCTGGCTGGTCGCACGCTGCGCGTGCGGCTCGTGCATCTGGCGTAGTCGTCGAACCTGCGTCAGGTGTCTTCTGCTGGCTGCTCCGGATCGCCTGAAGTGATCAGTCTCACGACTGCTCCCTTCTCGTCGGTCCATTGCAGCAGCAGGGACGATACGGACCTGCCGCGCGAGCGCGACCAATCCCGGGTCGGTATGACTCCAGGTCTGCCGACGCGGTTCGGGGCCGCATCAACGTCGGGCCTGGCGTCGCCCGTCGCATCGCCGGTTCGGGGCCGTGCGAAGCGTGCATCATTCATTCCCATTCCCCCAATGCAGGTCCGGCGTCCGTGCCGTACAAGTCCGGTGCAACCCCCACGGTGCGCCTTCCTTGTGCCTTCATCATGCGACGCCGCACGCCGAGCAGCATCGGGGGGAACTACCTACGTACGTACCTATCTTTCTAGGTAGGTGGCCAGCGGTTCGTTCGAGCAGCGGCTCGTCTCGCGCGCGAACTCAGGCGCCGTTCGGCACGTCGCCAGGGCCGGAGACGCGCGGCGCGGCCGGGGTCGCGCCCCGATCCACCAGCTGCACCTGTCCCGTGCGCATCGCCTCGAGCACGCGCTCGCGCAGCGCGTGCTCGGTCACGAATCCGTTGGCATCGGCCTGCTCGCCGCCGGCTGCGCGACCGTCGCCGGCGAGCCCGGCGCCGACGTGGTTGTTGAAGCGGTCCATCTCGCGCGACAGGTCGTCGTTGTTGTCCTGCCCGTCGAGCTCGTGTGCCTCGCCCGCCTCGATCGCGAGCGCCGCCGCGCCGGCCGGATCCTCGCCATGGTCGCGGATCGCACGCAGCGTCATGAGCGCCGCGGCGTAGGTGTGGCGGAATGCATCCTGTGGTCCGTCGAGCGGCTCACGCGTGCCGTACAGCTGCTCCTGCGCCGCGCGTGCGTCGCGCGCCACGCCCAGCCCGAGCCCTGCGAGCCACGGCTTGGTGGGGTGGCGCAGCACCACGCCGATCTGGTGGCGCCGATCGAGCGCGACGTAGTCGAGCTGCTTCTTGACCTCGCCGCCGGTCAGGCGATCCAGCCCGAGCAACGCGCCGCCGATCCCGCCGCCCACGAGCGCGCCCTTCCAGCCGCCGGTCGCGAGCGCTCCGAGCGCCCAGCCTCCGCCGCGCGGGCGCAGCACGAGCGCGCCGAGCAGCGCGCCCACCCCGGCGCCCCATGCGAGGGTCGAGGCGATCGGCAGCATCGGCCGCTGCTTCGGAACGTCCGGCGTGGTGGAGGAGAGCTGCGCATCGAGCCCGGGCGACGACGGGTCGCGTCGCGCCGCGGTTGTCGTCGCAGCTGCCCCGGGTGCGGGGACGCTCGGGCCGTTGGATGGGAAGGGTGCGCCGATGTTCATCGAATCGCCAGTCCGATCCCGCCGAGCACGAGCCCGGCGCCGAGCAGCAGGTCCGCGCCGTTGACCACCCCGAGCGGCGTGGCCAGGAAGTCGGTCACCGCGTGGTCGCCGGTCGCGCGATCGACGAGGTTCGCGGCCATCGCGCCCGCGACCATCCCGGCACCCACCTGCAGCGGCCACGGGCGATGCAGCGCGACACCCGCGCCCGCGATCCCGAGCGCAAGCAGCCCGCCGCCCGCCACGAGCGCACGACCGGCGGTCGAGCCGCGCTCGCTGCCGGCCACGCCGCCGCCGTTGCTGCGTCGCACGATGCGGGTGCCGAACGGGCCGCTCGCCTGCTCGCCCGGGGCGAGGGCATGCTCCACCGCGACCTTGGCGATCCGGTCGACCGCAATGGTCGCACCGGCCGCCGCGGCCGTGATCAGCGCTGCTCGTCCGACACCCGTCATCGTGCGCGTGGGGTGCTCGTACTAGTAGTCGTCGCCGGGCGAGGTGCCGCGGCCGTAGCCCGAATCCGGGTAGCCGGGGTCGGGGTAGGAAGGGTAGTAGGGGTCGTAGCCCGGATCGTACGGATACGTCGGGTCGTACCTGGGCGGGCCGTAGCGACCCGGCACGGTCGGTTCGTAACAGTCCGGATCGCCGTAGTAGTCGCACCAGCCGTCGCGCTGGGAAGAGCTCGCGTTGCCGATCAGTGCGGCGCCGAGCGCCACCGCCGCGATCGCACCGCCGATTGCCAGGCCCTTGAGGGGGCTGCCCTTGAGCGCACCCACGATCCCGCCACCCACGAGGCTCGTGGTGGCAATGCCACCGAGCGCCAGGTTCCTGGGCGAGGTCAGGTCCTGCTTCGTGATGCCCACCTTCGGCACGCTCACGCCAAGCACAGACGTCATCCGTCGTCCTTTCGTCCGAGTGCCGCTCCCGAACGTGCCTGCATGCGTCCGACACGCAGGCGCGGGCGCGGCTGTCCCACATCCGTCTATCGGGGAAGGGTCGCCCGGCGATTCACGAGAGCCGGCGGCAGGGTGGGGCGACGACGTTGTGGCGGCTCAGGCGCGGGTGGCGAGCGCGTCGTTTCGGATCTCGTCGTTGCGGCGCAGGCGGCGCTGCAGGAGCTCCCAGGCGTTGCCTTCGACGGAGTGATACTGGCCGCGATCTGCCTCCTGCGTGGCGCGCAGGTAGTCGAGCCATGCGGCACGGCGGCGGCGCTCCCACGCGACCTCGGCCGCATCGAGTGCAGAAGTCTCGCTCGATCGGGCGGTAGTCATGCTCGGGCCCCCTCGGCGTTTCGACGATTCAGCATGTCGGCAGTGTATCGGAGGCGCACGACGTGGCGGCGCAGCACGTCGTGCAGCAGCGGCATCAACGATGGGTTCGGCGATGGATCACGTGGCTGCGATGCCGCTTCACGGCGCGGCGGGTGGTGGCCCTGCGCGTGTGCCATGCAGAGCGGTTTCCGGCGCGATCCACGGCGCGGATCCGCACGATGTAGCGAGTTCCGGTGCGAAGGCGGCTGATCGTCGCGACGGTTCGATGTGCGCGAACCCGCACGATTCGCGCACGCGTGCGCGGCGCGCGCAGCCAGATCTCGTAGCGTGCGATCGCCCAGTCGTCGCGCGAGGCGCGCCAGCGCACCTGCAGCCTCCCGCGCGTGAGCGCGCGCGTGCGCGTGATCAACGGACGTGTCGGCCGACGCGTGTCGGCCGTGGTCGCCGCATCGATGCCCGACGCAGCGCTCTCGAGCGAATCGCCGAGCGCGACCACGTCGACGTGGATCGACGTCTTCGGCACGTAGCGTCCGAGCGTGATCGACGTGCTGGTGGTGGTCGCGGTTCCCACGACGCTGCCGCTTCGCGTCACGCTCACGCGGTAGCCCTGTGTCGCGCCGATCACCGCGTTCCATGACACGGTGATCCGGGTGGACGACGCCGCCGCCGTGACGTTCGCGGGGGCCGCCGGTGCTGCTGGACCGGGCGGGGGTGGAGGTTGTGGCGGCGCAGGGATCGCCACGCTTGCAGTGAGCGATCCGCTCGCGTTGCCCGCGGCGTCGTACGCGATGATCGCGTACTGAACGGTCGAGCCCACCGGCTGGCCTGCAAGGTTGGCCGAGAGACCCGTCGTCGACGCCACCTGGAACCATCCGGCACCGGTGTTGCGATGCACCGTGTAGCTCACGACGCCGCGATCGTCGACGGACGCGCCCCAGCGCAATGCCACGACGCCGCTCGTCGTTGCCGAGGCCGACAGTGGTCCAGCCGGCGTGCTGGGAGGGGTGGTGTCGGGCGTCTGCGCCGTCGCGACCGCGGACGTTGCAGCGGGCCCGGTGTTGCCGGCCGCGTCGACCGCGACCAGCGAGATTGCATACGACGTGTCGAAGTCGAGACCAGCGGCGACATGGCTCGTGCCCGTCACGGTGACCGCCGGCGCGCTGCCGATCGTGAGCAGGTAGTGGTCGACGATGGTGTCGTCGGTGGCCGCGGTCCAGTCGAGCGTGAAGCCGGTGGTGGTGATCGCGCTGGCACCCGGCGTGCCGGGCGTAGTGGGTGGCGTGGTGTCGGTGGTGGCGTCGGTGGTTCCGGTGGCGTGCGCGGATGCACTCGACTCGTTGCCGGCGGCGTCGAACGCCGTGACGAAGAAGTCGTACGCGGTGGATGCGCTGCCGACGGTCGCGGCGTAGCCGCGGGCGGTCGCCGCGAGCGTCGCGATCGGGGTGGTCGGCGCGGCGTTCGCGTACACGTTGTATCCGGCCACCGCATCGTTGTCGGTCGACGCGGCCCAGGACAGGTAGGCGGTCGTGTCGTCCTCGGTCGCGGCGACGCTCCCCGGCGCGGAGGGTGCGGTCACGTCGAGCGTCTTCACGTTGGCGGTGGGCGACCATGCCGACTCGTTGCCGGCGGCGTCGCGCGCCTGCACGCGAACAGCGTACGTCGTGAACTCGGCCAGACCAGTGGCGTTGAAGTTCGTGCTCGCCTGCCAGCCCTGCGGGGTGCCCGCAAGCTCGACCCGGTACGCGGTCACGGCGACGTTGTCGCCCGGATCGGTCCAGCTGGCGGTGAACCCGCTCCCGGTAATCGAGCCGAACGTCGGGGCGGCAGGCGCGCCCGGTGCGGTCACGTCCGTGGTCGACGCGGTGATGGTAGCGCCGGTGCCGTCGTTGCCCGCGACGTCGTATGGCTCGATCGCGAAGGTGTACGAGGTCGCCTCTGTGAGGCCGGAGACGGTGAAGCTCGTCGTTGCTGTAGAGCCGAGCACGGCGCCGCCGATCGTGCCCGAGTGGATTCGGTATCCGGCCACGCCGACGTTGTCTGTCGACGCGTCCCAGGTGAGGGTGATCGACGAGCCATCGGCGGTCGGTGCCGCAAGGTTCTGCAGCGCGGTCGGAGCGGTGACGTCGAGCGTGGTGGCAGACGCCGTGCGGCGGATCGATGCGTTGCCGGCGAGGTCGACGGCCTCCACCGCGAACGTGTACGCGCTTGCCTCGGACAGGCCGGTCACCGTAAACGCCGTGGTGGGGCTCGCGACCGTGGCGAGCAGCGTCTCCGGTCCGGGAGCGGTCCGGTACACGCGGTAGGACGCGATGCCCGACACGTTCGGCGCGGCGTCGGTCGCTGCGGGCCAGCCGAGGTCGATCGACGTGGCCGAGGTCGCGGTCGCGGCGAGGCTGCCCGGCGGGTTCGGCGGCGTGTTGTCGGCGACGGTGGTCTTGGAGCAGGTGTACGACGACTGGCGATTGTTCCCCGCGGCGTCGTAGGCGACGACGTACGTCGTATACGTCGTTGCGGGCGTCAGTCCCGATACCGTGGCAGTAGTTGTCGCGACCGGCGTGAGCGGGCTCGCGTGGTACTCCCACGGTCGCGCGGTCGGGGCGGCCAGCACGCGATACGACACGACGCCGACGTCGTCGCTCCAGCCGGATGTGCCGTAGCTGGTGGCGACCGAGGTCGTCGTCACGGAACCGGTGCACGTCAGTGCGTTGACGGGACTGACCTCGGCCGGGCGGGTGACGTCGCCCTGCGCCGGAGCGCTGAATCCGACGGCAACGTCGGTCGACGCTGCACCGGAGTTCGCGAGCGATGCGACCTGGATCGTGTACGTCGTGCCGGGTGTGAGCCCGGGCACGTCGGTGGTCGTTCCGGTGACGTAGCGCGTGGTCGTGGCCGGGCTGGTCGTGATCCGGTATCCGGTCGCCCCGGTTGCCGCCGGCCACGTCACGGTGGGGACGGCTCCGCTGCTCGTAACGAGCGACACGCTGGCCGGTGCAGCCGGGGCGACGGTCCCGACCGCCGCCGTGACTTGTGCGCTCGCGTTGCCCGGCGAGTAGCGCCAGTTGCTGTCGTTGGCGCGCACCCGCAGCAGCTGGGTGGCGGCGGCCGGCAGCCCGGTCACGGTGGCGGTGGTGGTGGGCGCCGATACGTACGTGACGTACGTCCATGCCGCGCCGTTCCACCACTCGATGTCGTAGTAGTCGACGCTCTGCTCGGTGCCGGTCCACGCGATCGTCACCGAGTCGTTCACCGCGTCGGTGGACGCGGCCGTGACCACCACGTCGGTGGGGTCCGCGAAGCCCGGTCCGCCGATGGTGATGTCCTCGCCGGTCGACGGGCCGGTGTTGACGACGACGCTCGTGCTCGGCGTGCCAAGGTTGCCATGGGTGTCGAACGCGCGCACACGAAGCGTGTAGTCGGTGTCGGCCGCAATGCCCGTCCAGTGCGCATCCAGCGTGGTGTCGCCCGGATACGAGTCGGCGACCGTCACCCAGCTGCTGCCACCCTGGTCACGCTCGACCCGATAGGCATGCACGTCGGAGTCGGCGACCGCGTCCCACGTGAGCCGGATGAACTCGCCATGACCGACTCCCGCTACGTTGGTCACCTGCGCCGGCGGCGTGGTGTCGGCCGCGACCGTGGCCGGCTCCAGGAACCGGTTCGCCGTCGATGCGACGTTCCAGTTGTTGGCGAGCCAGCTGCCGCCCGGCGGCGCGGGGTTGAAGTACGTGTCTGCGTTGCAGTCGTACTCGAGCTCGGGGCAGACGGCGGCATCGTATGTTCCCTGCACGCCCGGGGTGCCGGGTTCGGCGTAGCACATGACATCGAGTCCGTCGTTGCAGTGGCCGACGTCGTTTGCCTCGGTGGCGCCGGTCATCACCGCGCCCATGTTGTGGGTCGTCTCGTGCAGGAGCAGGCTCCAGCGCGGCCCGATGTTCTCGGTATTGTCCTGCAGCGCGATCGCGAGGTTCGCGTTGTTGGAGTTGCCGGCTCCCGCGACCGAGTCGTCGTAGTAGGACCCGAGCCCGGCGAACGTGCCCATGTCCGCGTCGTAGAAGACGAGGTATCGGATCGGATCGGCGGGCGTGTCGCCGCGCAGCACCTGGATGTCGTTGCGCAGCAGGAACATGCCGCCCGCAATGAGCTGCGACTTCGTGTGTTGCACACGCAGCACGTCCACATCAACGTCATTGGTGCCGTTGCAGGCGACCCGCAGGCGGCGGCTGGCGGTGTGGTCGCCGAGCGAGCGGGATCGAGCATCGATCACCGCCGATGCCTCGTATACCGACTGCCGAAGCGCGGGGATCGTGGCGGACGAACGGTCCTGCCCGTCAACCGGCGTCGCGTAGATCACCTGGACATGCGCCTCGCTCGTCGGCACGCACGCCACGTCGGCCTTGGTCGCGGTCTGCACGGCCGCAGCGATGTACGGGGCGGTGGCCGACGGGTCCAGGTCGAACGCCGCGGCGGCGAAGTCGGGTCCGTGCGTCATCAGGTCGCTGCCGTCGGGCATCGGCACGCGAAGGAGACCGTCGTCGGTCTTGCAGGCCGGTCCCACGCCGTCGACGGGGGCAGTCTCGACGCACTCGCCGTCGACCTCGTCCGGCGCGAGCTCGACCGACCGGTCGAAGCTCGCCTGCCCGAGCTGGTCGCGTGCCGCGGCGGCGCCGTCCCAGAAACCGGCCGGCGGTGGCGGGCCGAGCGGCACCGCGCCATGGACGTGCCCGGCGTGGGCATGCGCGCTGGTCGTCGTCGCCCATCCCAGCGCCAGCTGCACGCATGCGCACGCAAGCGCGAACACGGTCGCGCGCGTGAGTCGACGCGGTGCGTCGGTCCGGCAGGGGGAGCTGACGATGCTCGGCATCAGGATTCCATCGGCATGCGGGCTCGATGTATTGAACCGGTAATCGCATGATCGTGCGCGGTTCGTGACGCGCGCGGGTCCGCAACGAGCTCAGCCAGCGGAGCGGCGGGCGAGCCGAGCGAGGTCGTTGAGCAGGCGCATCTCGTGCAGGCTGGCGGCATCGGTGGCGAGCAGCGCGGGGCTGGCCACGACCACAGCGAGCGCGCGGGCGCGGCTGATCGCGACGTTGAGGCGGTGCGGATCGAGCAGGAACTCGAGGCCGCGCGGCAGCTCGTCGCGGCTGGAGGCGGTCATCGACACGATCGCCACCGCCGCCTCCTTGCCCTGGAACTTGTCGACGGTACCGACGCGGATCGAGTCGCCGAGCGCGGCCTGCAGCGCGCGACGCTGCGCGTTGTAGGGCGCCACCACGATGATGTCGCGGGGCGCCAGCGCGCGCTCGGGCTCGCCGGGCCGCGCCACTACGCGCGCGGCCGGGTCGAGCAGGTCCGCCACGAGCCGCGCGATCGCCTCGACCTCCTCGGGAGAATCGATGAGCCGGCCCGAGTGCTCGCAGGCCAGCAGGTGCGTGCCGGCGTGGGGCAGCTGCGGGCGAGCGGGGACGACGACGAGCTGCTCGCTCGTCGACGGGTGCGCGCTCAGCCGTCCGGCGTAGTAGGTGTCGCTGATGAAGCGGGCGATCGACGGGTGCATCCTGCGCGTCACGGGCAGCAGCAGTGCGCGCTCGGGCGGCAGCACGGCGTGCTCGCCGAACTGCAGCTCGAGCGCGGACGCGTCGCAGCCGTGTGGGTGGGAGGTGGAGGACGGCTGCGGCAGCTGCTGCGGATCACCCACCAGCAGCACGCGGGACGTGCACGCGGCCATCGCGGTCGCACCGAGCAGCGAGACCTGTCCTGCCTCGTCGACGAGCATCGCGTCGAGCCGCAGGTCGGGGTCGCAGAACGTCCATGCGGTGCCGGCGAGGATGGTGGCGTCGCCTGTCGTGATCGCGTCGCGCGCGATCGTGCTCGTTCGTGTCTCGACCAGCCAGTCTCCCAGTCCGAGCGGGCGCTTGGGCGCGTAGGCGGCGCGGAGCTCAACGTCGGGGCGGTCGGCACGCAGCTCGTCGAGCTTGGCGAGCACCGTGGCGATCGCCTCGTGCGAGTTGGAGGAGATCCCCACCCGCAGCCCGCGCGAGACGAGCTCGAGCAACAGGTGTGCGCTCGTCCAGGTCTTGCCGGTGCCGGGCGGGCCCTGGATCACCAGGTGTGAGCCGTCGAGGCGAGCGGTGAGGTCGGCCACCGCGATCGGGTCGGTCGCATCGACCCGGCGGGGTGGGGCGCCGCCGCCGATGCGGGGCGGGGGGCGTGCGAGCAGGGCGAGCGCCGCGGCGTGCGGCGACGCGGGCGCGAAGGGGTCGATGCCGGAGTCGATGGCGTCGAGCAGCGACTGTGCGACGCGTCGCGCGGCGGACTCGAGCGGTCCGTAGCGGATGTCGGCGTAGCCCACGATCGAGGTCGGGATGCGCCCCGCCGGTTCGCCGATCCTCGCCAGTGCGGCGGCGGCGCGGTCGCGCACGCTGGCCGTGGTGCGCACCGACACGGTGTTCGCGTCGTGGTCGACGCTCGTGATCGAGCCGATCACCACGACCGTCTCGGGGTCGTAGGCGAGCGGCTGCGGCTCGCCGGGCTCGGCGCGCAGCAGCGTGACCTGCTCGGGGAAGCGGTAGATCCGCTCGACGGTTCCCGGGCGTGCGCCGGGCGGTGGGTCGAGCGTCTCGACGAGCTCGAGGTCGCCGATCGCGTTGGGGTCGAGGCGGTAGTCGTCGGCGGTGCGCTCGTGCTTCATGCCGTGCAGCTCGCCAAGGAACTCGCGCTTGATGCGCCAGCCCCAGCCGGGCATCCCGGCGAGCAGTCGCGCTGCCGTTCGCACGTCGTCGGGCTGGTCGTCGTCGTCCGCGATTGCTTCGAGGCGCTGGCGCAGCTGGACCGATTCCGGCGTGTCGTCGGAGCCCGGGTCGTCGTTGCCGTCTTCGTCGTCGGGGTCGTCGGTGGGTGGCGTGGGCCACTCGATGCCTTGCGTGGCGGCGTCGGCGCGGCGCTCGAGCAGCCAGTCGCGCAGGTCGATGGTGGAGATGCAGTCGTCGCGGTTGTAGTCGATGATCCGCTGGCGGATCTCGGGGTCGCCGGTGAGCAGGTACTGCTCGTACTCGTCGATCGACGCGCCGCCGTCGGCAAGCTCCGCGCCGGCGCGCAGGTCGGCGGCGTAGAACTGCTCGAGCTTCTTGATCGAGTACGAGCCGGTGCCGATCAGCATCGACTGGCGCACCACGGCGTACAGGTCGACGAACGTGCCGGCGCGCAGCAGCTCGTCGAGGCGGTACATCCAGTCTGGGTGGCGGCGGGCGATCCGGCGCAGCGCGGTGATCTCGTAGGGCGCGTAGTGGTACACGTGCATGCGGCCGGCGGAGGTGGCGCGGCGCGCTTCGACCTCGTCGAGGAAGCGGGTGAACGCGGCGTTCTCGTCCACGATCGTATCGGCCCAGAGAAAGTCGAAGGCGGGTGGGGCGGTGGTGTCGGCCGCGGGGTGGTGCGCCCAGCCCCAGAGGTACTCGAGGCCGCCCGAGTCGTGGTACGGGTAGCCCTCGAAGTCGAAGTAGATGTCGTGCGGATCGGGATCGGGCAGCAGCGCGAACCCGCGGGTGGTGGGGTCGCCGGGGTCGGGTCGGCGAAACTCGATCGGGGGGAGCGGCGCCGTGCGTGCGTCGAGCTGGAGGCGCGCCTGGGTGCGCAGCTGCGCGTAGGTGGCGCGGCCGATGCCCGGCACGTGTTCGATCGTGGTGGTGGCGAGCTCGGTGAGCGTGGTGATGCCGGCCGCGACGAGCTTGGTGCGCTGGTCGGCGCGGATCCTGGCGACGAGTGAGAGGTGGTCGGTGCGCTGCCAGCGCTCGTCGCAGGCGGAGCGCAGCTCACACGTCTCACAGTGCGGGACGGGCTCGGGGATGCGGTCGAGCTCCGGCGCGAGCGGCAGCTCGAGCGCGGCGTCGAAGCGCTCGCGGGCGAGCGCGAAGTAGTCGGTGTACTGGGATGGTGGCGATGCGTGGCGGGTGCCGTCGCCGCAGATCACGTCGACGGAGTCGGGCAGCTCGCCCTGCAGCTGTGCGAGCGCGTCGGCGTAGGCGGCGGCTTGCAGCAGGTGTGCGGGCTTGGGAGCGCGCGCGAACTTGATCTCGACGGGGCGGTAGCGGTGCGGGGTGGTGAGGTCGCCGGCGGGTGGGGCGCAGTCGCTGGTGCGCTCGAGCAGGTCGGCGTACCCGAAGATCGAGCCGGAGCGCAGGGGTGCCTGCGCGATCAGGTCGACGCCGTCGCGCATCGCGGCGTGCAGGGCGTCGCGACGGGCGGCGTGGTCGTCGCCGAAGGTCTCGAGGTCGAGGAAGCGCCCGCCTGCGGCTTCGACTGCGGCGCGCAGCTCGGCGACGGTGCGCTCCTCGTGCTCGACGCCCTTGCGCATTGCGAGCGTCTGCTCGGGCTCGGGGCGTTCGAGCTCGCCGGTCGCATAGGCGCGTTCGCGCTCGCGCACCTGGTGGGTGAGGAACGTGCAGCGGGCGTGGTTGGCAAGGTCGGTCGCGGAGCCGCGCCAGGTCCGGTTGTCGGGGTCGTATCGCATGTCGGGGCGTACACCTGTTTTCGTGCGATCGCGTGCAATGTTCGGGTGCGTTGGAGCTCGCTACCGATTTTCGTGCGATCGTCGCCTGCCGGGGCATCGGCAGCTGGGGGTGTCCTCACCAGTAGCGGCGAGGTCGGACACGGGGCACATCCCGTCGTCGTCCCCCAACCGTTCGAGATTGCTGCGCCCACGCCGCTCCACGACCCGAAAGTCGACGATTCTCGGCCGTGAAAACCCGCATTGCACCGTGGATTCGCAAGAAATTCTCGAATTGGGGTTGTGCGGCGCCGTGGGCACGCTACAGTGACCTTTACAGGCGCCGCCCCGAGCACTGCGTTTCGCACGCATCGCTCGGGACGGCGCTATTCGAGTCTCTGGGGGCTGTTTCCGAAGTCCCGCCCCCGCCGATTCCGGCCAACGGGCGGCCGGGGGTTGAGCGACGGAGCAGGCGCGCTACAGTGACAGCTAACGACGTTGGTCGAGCGACGCGCAGCACGCGCGGCGCGGGACCGGCGTCGTTTGCGTCTTCGATGGGGCGCACGCGGACGAGCCCCGGAAGAGACCGAAGCCCCGCAGCAAGTGCGGGGCCCCGGAAGAGATTCAGCGAGCCGGTTGCGCTTTCGTCCACCTTCCCAAGAAACGTTCCCATCGCTGGTACGGTTTCTCCGGAAGGCCTCGACCTACTGGCGCTCCGTGCTCGCTGCAAGAAGGACTGTACGGATCGCGCCCGGCGATTGCAAGGGCACCGGAACCGCTTGGCCGCATACCTTCGCTCCGAGCGAACTTCCGTGGCCGCATCGCCCCTCGAACCTCGACTGCGACTTGAGACTTCCGCGCACGGTCGTCACCCGAACGGGCGCAGCGGGAGCACGCGGCTGAGCAGCCAGGCGCGGCAGCCGCTGGAGCTGGTGGGGCGCAGGTCGGCGCGGGCCGAGCTGCCCGAGCCGGAGCGATCGACGTAGCGCAGCACGCCGCGCGCATTGCCGCGCGCCGCATAGCCCTGGATCGGCGTGGCGAAGTCGCCCTGCGCCGCGCCGCCCATGCAGTTGCGCGCCACGATGTTGCCGCGCCCCGGCCGCGACGGCGACTCCCAGTAGTGCTCCACGT
>JAGQUL010000220.1 GCA_020438525.1 Thermoleophilia bacterium
AGAAGCCGGGCATCATGGAGGGCACCGAGAAGCCCGACTACGGCACCTGCGTCGACCTGGTCACCAAGAGCGCCATCCGCCAGATGATGGTCCCGGCGCTGATCCCGCTCGTGATCCCGGTCGTGGTGGGCATCCTCAGCTACCAGATGCTGGGCGGCCTGCTCGTCGGCACGATCGTGACCGGCATCTTCCTGGCGATCTCCATGACCGCCGGTGGTGGTGCGTGGGACAACGCCAAGAAGCTGATCGAGGACGGCGCACACGGTGGCAAGGGCAGCGATGCGCACGCCGCATCGGTGACCGGCGACACCGTCGGCGACCCGTACAAGGACACTGCCGGCCCGGCGATCAACCCGCTCATCAAGATCGCGAACCTGGTCGCGCTCCTGATGATCCCGGTCTACGCCAACGACTGGGGCGACATCGGCAGCTACCTCGCCAACTGGATCAACAGCTGACGCAGCTGATCCGGATGCACATTCGAGGGCCTCGACCGCACGCCGGTCGGGGCCCTCGTCGTCTTCCTCGCGCTACGCGAGTGCAACGCGCGCACCCGTCGGCACGACGAACGGGCAGGGCCCGCGCCGGGACAGCGTGCGCCCACGACCCAAGGGACGGTTCAACATGACGGCAATTGCAGGCTTCGACGTGCGACAGGATCGCGGCACGCTCGCCGGAATCGGCACCGGTGCGGCAGCCGGTGCGGCGGCAGGCGGCGGCATCGGTATGGCGCTCGGCGGCTTGCACGGCGCACCCGGGCTTGGCGCAGGCGCGGGCGCTGTCGGTGGGCTCGTGGCGGGCGCGGCGACCGGTGCGTTCGGAACGCTCGGTGGCATCGCCGCGTCGCTCGTGGCGCCTGCTGCCACGGGTGCATTCATGCTGCATCGCTACGGCGCGAGCGACATCGGCATCGTGATGGCCGTGATGTCGGCGGTGCCGGTGCTGGCCGGTGGCATCGCCGCAACCACCGCCGCGTCGCTGCTCACTCAGTAGCT
Organism: Thermoleophilia bacterium; assembly: GCA_020438525.1. The sequence goes on from JAGQUL010000220.1 coordinate 996, forward strand.
GACGCGCTTGGCGAACACGCGGCCGACGGTCGCGCCGATCCCGTCGAAGGATGCGGGGTCGAACTTCGTGCTGCGATCCATGTCGTGCTGGAGCAGGTCGGCGATTGCCTTGACGAACTTCGGATTCTTCGTGCGCACGCCGAGCTCGTGGTCGTGTTCGGCGGAGCGCTTGGTGAGGTTGTAGCTCGACAGGATCGTCTCGTCGTCGGCGACGATCGCCTTGCGATGCAGGGTCTCGGGGATCTCCCACGCGGTGCCGCCGGCCTTGATGATGTCCTCGAGGTGGGCGCGTCCCACCCAGCCGATCGGCGCTGCGATCGGTGCCGTGCCCGGTGCCACGATGCGAACGTCGACACCGCGTCGGGCAGCGTCGGCGATGTCGGCCACCACGTCCCGGTCGCTGATGCCCGGTGACGCGATCCACAGGCGTTCCTTGGCATTGCGGATCAGCTCGCGATACCCCTCGGTCAGCTCGAACCGCTGCTGCTCCGGGGCATTCGCGACGATCGAGAGCGCATCGGGGTCGTCGGTCTTCACCGGTGCACCGCCGAGTGCCTGCTCGACCGTCCGTACGTGGCGCTCGGTCACGTTGCCGCCGACGCGCGTCCAGCGGTCGAGCTGCTCGGCGGCGAGCCGTGCGGCATCCACGCCGGTCAGTCCCACCATCGTGTCGTGGTACGAGTCGCTGAGCTTGACGAAGTTCATCCCGCCGACGAACCCGGTGTTGCCGTCGACGGTCACGACCTTGCGGTGGTCGACGTGCTTGAGCGCGGGCGTCTGCCGTGCGCGCGGCGATCCCGGCACTCGCGACGTGAGGATCACGTTGCCGCCGGCACCTTCGATCTTCGACTTCATCCGCTGGTACGAGCCGATCGGCAGCGCCGCTGCGGAGATGAAGTCGGTCAGGACGTTCACCTCGACGCCGCGCCTGGCGGCGTTCTCGAGGGCGGTCACGAGCCGCGCACCCTTGCCGGCGTCGGAAAAGCCGAAGAACTCGGCATTGACGACCTGGTTCGCGCCGTTGACCGCGTCGACGATCGCGCCGGTCGCGGTCGTCTCGTCATAGAACTTGAAACCGCCGTTGGAGACGGCCGGTCCTGCTGCATCCGGTCCGATCACCGACGGGCGCGGCGCCATCGGGTCGGTGATCAGCGCGCCGAGTCCACGATACGCGCCGCCGGGAACCGTTCCGTCCGCGCGAAGCGCTGGAGCGTCGTCCGCGACGGGCTTCGGAATCGGGGCCGCGCTCGTCGCAGGGGCGGGCGCCTTGGTTGGTGTAGATACGACCATCGCCCGGATGTCCCGTCACCGCACCGCCTCGAGGCGGCGCGATCAGGACTCGGGCCGTCGCCGGCCACGCCGTGGGCGCTATGCGGCCTTGGCGTCCTCGCCGCCCGCCGAGCCGGAATCGTCGCCCTTCGCACCGTCGGCCTTCGGAGCCTCGTCGCCCTTCGCACCGTCGGCCT
>JAGQUL010000221.1:0-883 GCA_020438525.1 Thermoleophilia bacterium
TGATGTCGCTCTCCAGCCAGGCGTGCCTGGAGGGCATGTACTACAAGCCCCGCACCGACTACGAGAACCTCGCCGCCCGCGCCAAGGGGCTGATGTGCCTCACCGGCTGCATGGCCAGCAAGACCCAGCAACTGATCCTCGCCGGAGATGACAAGGGCGCGCTGGGTGAGGTCGACCGGCTCGTGCAGATATTCGGGCACGACAACGTGTACGTCGAGATCCAGGACAACGGCGTGGTCGACGAGGCCACCGGCATGAGCCAGGCCAACATCAACGAGAAGCTGCGCCGGATCGCCGCGGAGCTGAAGCTGCCCTCGGTGATCACCTCGGACGTGCACTACCTGCTGCAGGAGCACGCCAAGCCGCACGACGCCCTGCTCTGCATCCAGACCAAGGCGCGCCTGAGCGACGAGAAGCGCTTCAAGTTCTCGACCGACCAGTTCTGGTTCAAGACCCAGGAGGAGATGTGGCGGCAGTTCGAGCCGCTCGGCTACCCGCTCGAGTGGTTCACCAACACCGTCGAGATCGCCGACCGCTGCAACGTCGAGCTCACGCTCGGCGAGAACCTGCTGCCGCCGTTCGACTGCCCCGAAGGGCACACCGCCGACTCCTACCTGCGCGAGCTGTGCGAGCAGGGCCTCGTGATCCGCTACGGCGACAACCCCTCGAGCGAGATCCGCGAGCGCCTCGAGTTCGAGCTGCAGACGATCTCCCGCATGGGATACAGCGCCTACTTCCTGATCACCTGGGACTGGATCAACTTCGCGCGCGAGAACGGGATCCCGATCGGCCCGGGCCGCGGCTCGGCCGCCGGCTCGCTCGTGGCCTACACCACGTGGATCACCGACCTCGACCCGATCAAGTACGACCTGCTGTTCGAGCG
>JAGQUL010000221.1:896-5716 GCA_020438525.1 Thermoleophilia bacterium
CGCATCTCGATGCCCGACATCGACACGGACGTGGCGCAGGAAGGGCGCGAGGCCTGCATCAAGTATCTCGCCGAGAAGTACGGCGCCGACCACGTCGCGCAGATCTCCACCTTCGGGCGCATGCAGCCAAAGATGGCGGTCAAAGACGCAGCCCGCGTGATGGACCTGCCCGTGTTCATCGGCGACCAGATCAGCAAGCTGATCCCCGACGGGCCCGGCCAGTCGTTCAAGAAGAACATGGCCGACGGGATGGACCTCAAGAAGGCCTACGACTCCGATCCCACCACCAAGGCCGTGATCGACATGGCCATGCCGATCGAGGGCATGGTTCGCAACACCGGCATCCACGCCGCCGCCGTGGTGATCGCCGACCGCCCGCTCACGGAGATCGTCCCGCTGCGCGCCGGCGACCACGGCGACCAGGTCATCACCCAGTTCGAACAGGCCGACGTGGAAGCGCTCGGCCTGCTCAAGATGGACGTGCTCGGCCTGCGCAACCTCGACGTGCTGAAGAAGGTCGTGGAGTTCATCAAGGACTCCAAGGGCATCGACCTCAACGTCTCCGAGATCCCGCTCGACGACACCAAGACCTTCGAGATGATCGCGCGTGGCGACACCACCGGCGTGTTCCAGCTCGAATCCGAGGGCATGCAGGCCGCCGCCCGGCAGGTCAAGCCCACCCGCTTCGAGGACATCATCGCGCTCGTGGCGCTCTATCGCCCCGGCCCGATGGAGTACATCCCGACCTACGCCGCCAACAAGCGCGACCCCGAGCGCATCAAGTACGCCGACCCGCGCCTCAAGCCGATCCTGGAAGACACGTACGGCATCACGTGCTACCAGGAGCAGTACATGATCATCGCCAAGGAGCTCGCGGGATTCACCCCGGGCCAGGCCGACGAGCTGCGCAAGGGCATCGCCAAGAAGCTGCGCGCCGTGCTCGACAAGGTCAAGCCGATGTTCCTGGAGGGCTGCAAGGCCAACAACGTCGACCCCAAGGTCGCAGCGTCGCTCTGGGAGGACGCGGAGAAGGCCGGCGACTACTCCTTCAACAAGTCGCACGCCGCCTGCTACGGCCTGATCGCCTACCAGACCGCGTGGCTCAAGGCGCACTATCCGTCCGAGTACATGGCGGCGCTCATCTCCACGGTGATGCACACCAAGGACAAGGTGCCGTTCTTCGTCGCCGCGTCCCAGCGCATGGGCATCGAGGTGCTGCCGCCCGACGTGAACGAGTCCGTGCACGACTTCCGCGTGCTTGCCGACGGATCCGTGCGCTTCGGCCTGAGCGCCGTGAAGGGTGTCGGCCACGCCGCGATCGACGCGATCATCGAGGCCCGCGCCGAGCGCCCCTTCGACGGCATCTACGACTTCTGCTCGCGCGTCAGCAAGGAGCACGCCAACAAGCGCGTCGTGGAAGCGCTCGTCAAGGCGGGCGCGTTCGACTCCTCCGGCGATCCGCGCCGCGGGATGTTCGACGCGATCCCGTCTGCGATGCAGCTCGGCGCGAAGGCGCTCGCGGATGCGGAGAGCGGCCAGTTCGACCTGTTCGGCGAGATGCTCGCCAACGGGGCCGACGACGACCAGCCCTCCGGCTCGGAGTACCCGGAGATTCCTCGTGGTGAGTGGGAGTTCCTCGAGAAGCTCGACTACGAGAAGGAAGCCACCGGCCTGTACATGAGCGGCCAGCCGATCGACCTGTGGCGCGACGCGATCGACGCACGCACCATCCAGTCGATCGGCGACGTGCTCGAAGAGGGCGCCGAGATCAACCGGATGATCGAGGAGGAGGGGTGGGTCCCGCCCAAGGAGACCCGCAACCAGGACGGCTCACGCACCGACCACCGCACCAAGGTGAAGGTCGGCGGGATCGTGAAGGACTACCGCGCGCTCGTCACCAAGAAGGGGCAGCCCATGGCGTTCTTCACGCTCGAGGGCACGGACGAGGAGACCATCCGCGTCGTCGTCTTCCCCAAGGTGTTCGAGGAGGTGCGCGAGAAGCTGCAGGGCGAGCGCGCCGTGATCATCCTCGACGCGCGCCTGGAGGCGAAGGAGGGCTCCGTCGACCTGATGGCCGAGCGCGTCTCCACGCTCGAGGAAGCACCCGAGCTCAACGCCGTGCAGGTGCGCGCACCCAGCCACACCTTTACCGATCCGCACACGATGAGCGAGCTGCAGCGCATCCTCAAGAACTACCCCGGCACCACCGAGGTCACGTTCCGCGTGCAGACCGACGAGGGCGAGCAGATCATGAAGCTCGGCGACGGCTGGAAGGTCGCGATCCACCCCGGCCTGCGCGCCGAGCTGCGCGAGCTGCTCGGCCCCAAGGCGCTGTGCTAGCTGGCCGCTCGCTTCGGGCGGAAGATCGGGTCCTCGTCACGCCGATCGTGCTGGTCGTCGCCGGAGCCCTTCCCGCCGGCAACACCGCCGGCCCCGCCGCCGGGATAGCCGCCGATTATCGCGAGCGTCAGGTTGATGAAATCGGCTGGTGAAACGTTCTCTCCGCGCTGCACCTTGACGTAGATGTCCGCCGCCTGTTCACCTGTCGACACTCCGGCCCCTCCGCCGGCGAGCGCCGTGGACGTCAAGTCGAGGGCGCGGCTGGCGCGCGCGGTTGCGGCAAGCGTCGATGCGGCCTTGGTCACGCCGGCACCGGCTCCCGGTGCTACCTGTGCCGCTGACAAGGTGACGTCAAGTCCGCTCACCTTGTTTCGACCCGACGCGAAGTCCTCCGCCATCGACGCGGTGGTCGCGGCACCCAACGCGACTGATGTTCCGATCAAGAGCGCGCCGGCAGGTGCGCCCACGCCAGTCAATACCGCCGCTGCGCCCAGAACCGCGGCACCGATCGTCATCGCGTCGGTCGCCGTGTCCTTGAATACGCGTCGCGCCGAGCGATCGTCGAAGGAGTGCACGTTCTGTCGCTTCCACGCATCTTGCCTGACCTGGGGCGTGTCGAGCGGATCGACTGGCGCCCCGAACGCCCCATCGACGTCGTCGGCGGGCCGCGCCCAGGGGTTCGTCCAGTCGTCGGGAGGTGCGATCACGTCGTCACCAGTAGCGATATCGATCGGCGCGTCCCAGCTCTCACCCATCGCGCCGTCCTTGCCCTCCACCGTCACCCGAATCTTCGCGAAGGGCTCGAATCGCTGCACGCCATCGGCATCGATGTTGCTTCGAACGACCTTCTCCGTCACTCGATCGGTGTCGTCGTCCTGCCCCGCGCCGGGCTGTCGCAACGTGTCCGTCTGGACGGTCGACGACATCGGCCGTCCGTCTGCGCCGAAACCGACCTCGGTCCGAAGCCTGGTCTGATGAATCACGGGCGTGCCATCGGGTCCGGGATTCGTCTTGGTCAGCACGAGTTCATCGGAAATCGTGCCGTCGAGGCGAATCTGTCGCGTGCGCCGACGGCCTTCGGCCGGTGCCGCGGCGCAGGTCTCCGAGTCGGCTTCGGTATCGTTGGTGCCGTCATTACGTTCGAGCGTGAGCACTGCCGAGCTGGGGTCGAACGTCGCGGCGTAGACCCTGTGGTCGTCGTCGACGTAGGTATCGTTGTCGGACCAGAACGCATGCTGGATGTCGATCGCTTGCTCACGACGGCTCGCAGCGAGTGAGCTTCGTTCGGCGTTCCACGCGCGTCGCTCGCCCGGTGAGGCTCCCCGGGGCGGCTTGAGCGGGGTCAGGAGGCTGTCGACCTGGTGCTGCAGCGCCTGCTGTCGCCGCCGTGCTGCGGCGCGGTCGGCGCGAGGAACGCTGCGGTCGAGGAGCGTGCCGCTGACGCGCTCCTGCTTGGATCGCAGCGCAGCTTCCTGGTCCCGGCGCAACTCGAGATCCATCTTCCGCGCGCCGATCGGAACCTCGACTCGCCGTTTCGGCGGCTCCTTGTCCTGTGGGCTCGAAGACTCATCCTGATGCGATGGAGTCGTGAGGCGCGGTCTGGTTGGTCGGGCGGTCTGCGCATTCGTGCGCGAGACGGCGGCCTCGACGACCGCCGCGGTTGAAGGACGGGGTCGCCGCGCAGTCGTTGCGGCCGGGGTGCTGTCACCGGTGCCGTCGACGAGCATGCGATGCCGAGTGCGCAGCGCGCGTTCGCCGTTCCACCAGCCGTCGGGTACGTCAGCAACGCCGCTTGACGGTGCGTTCATGTATCGGTCCCGAATGGCCATCTCGTCGACCCGATCCGTCGTTCAGCGCGGCGGCGTCCGGTTCGCCGCGCAGTTCGTCCCATCTCAGTTGTACGACGGATTCAAGGCGATTGGAAGAGCAGGACCGCGGCGATCGCAGCGACCCCGAGTGGCGTTGGGGGTGAGTTGGGGCAGGCACCGGTCGGGCGTGGGCGGCTGCGCATCAAGGCACACCCCGGCCTGCGCGCCGAGCTGCGCGAGCTGCTCGGCCCCAAGGCGCTGTGCTGAGCGCGCGTCACATCTTGAGGATCGCGTGCGCGAGCAGCGAGCTCGCACCGGCGTAGGCATCGCTCGAGGCCGCGTGCCCCTGACCGGCTCCGTCGTAGATCCGCGCTGCGAGCCGCGTGAGCCGATCGGCGAGCGGCGCGTTGCCGTCGAGCACCGCCGCGCTGATGCCGGGCATGAACGCGTTGGACCAGCGCGCGCGGGTCGCGTCGTCGACCGTCGAGAGCATCGCGCCGCCGACGTGGTCGAGCTCGGATGCGACGCCTGCGATCCGGCTCGCCGCGATGCGCAGGGTGGATTCGGAAACCATCATCACGTGCTCCTTGGTGTGCCTAGTAGGTGAGCCGGGCCAGGATCTGGTCGGGATTCGGTGCGTCGGCGACGTACATCGCGCGACGCCTGAGGAAG
>JAGQUL010000222.1:0-4231 GCA_020438525.1 Thermoleophilia bacterium
CGCTCCGACTCCCGGAGACCCTGCCGCGATCGCCGCGTCGCAGGCGCTCCTCACCGACGCTCGCGACTGCGTTCGCGACGCCGTGCTCGCCACCATGCACGCCGGTGGCATCGATCCGCTTGCTCCGTACTGGACGCATCGTGCGACCATCGACATGGGCCGGGCGGACGGACTGATCCAGGCCGTGGTCGGCATGCAGCGCCTCAGCCGGGTGCCGATCCCGGGCGTCATGTACCGCGATACGCTCGAGGCAGCCCGAATGCTCGTCGCGGACGCGGCCGAGCTGTCGGCCCGCGGCGGTGACCGGACCCGCGCGCTCGCCCTGGTCGGTGAGGCCAACGCGCGCCTGCAGCGCCTCGACGGTCAGTTCGCGTTCGACATCGCCAAGCACGAGAAGGCCGCCTCGGGCGGCTGACGCGAACGTCAGTCCAGGAACGTGACGTAGTGCTCGAGCGCGCGCCGCTCGGGCGGCTCCGGCAGCTCACCCTCGGGCTCGCCGAAGTGCAGCAGCCCGAGCACCTGCTCGTCGTCGCGAATTCCGACGGCCGCGCGTCCTTCGTCCGTGCGCAGCACGCCGGGCGTGCGCCAGTACGACGCAAGCCCCTCCGCTCGCGCAGCGAGCAGCACCGCGTACACGGCACACGCTGCGGCCTGCTCGTCCTCGTGCGCGTGCAGCGGCAGCACGCTCGGCACGAACGACGCCACCACGAGCGTCGGCGCACGCTCGAGCTTCTCCGCGCCGCCACCTGCCGCGACCTTCAGCCGCGACTGCGCCTCCGAGCCGAGCACGCGAAATCGCCATGGCTCGGTCCGGCGGTGGTTCGGCGCCCACCGCGCCACCTCGAGAATGCGCTCGAGCACGTCGCGAGGCACCGGCTCCGGCTGGTACGACTTGACCGTGCGGCGTGTTCGGATCGCGTCCAGGACATCCATGCCGCACAGCCTAGCCGCGCACGCACGCTCAGGACCGGTCCACGGCTTCCTTCAGCTCTGCCTTGTCCATCTTCGAGCGTCCCTCGATGCCCTTGTCGCGGGCCTCGTCGTACAGCTGGTCGTACGTTCGACCCTGCGCGCCCTCGTGCGAGCGCAGCCCGCCACGCCGGGACGACGAGATGTCGTCGGTCGAGGTGCGCGACGACGTCTCGGCCTCGCCGGCCCGCGCACGCTCCTTGTTGACGGTCCGCGCCGCGATCTCCTCTGCGACGTCCTCGCTTCGCCCCTGCTCGAGTTCGCTGTCCTTGATGTGCTGGTACTGACGCTCGCGCTTGTCGCTCCATGCCTGCTGCGGCATCTTCCTCACGTCCTTTCCGTCGATCGCTCTCACCGACCGGGTGCCCTGTCGTCGGGCTGCTAGTCATCGTGTCGATCAGGGTAGGATCACGGCTACCTGGAGGGGTGGCCGAGCGGTCGAAGGCGATGGTCTTGAAAATCATTGAGGTGCAAGCCTCCGTGGGTTCGAATCCCACCCCCTCCGTTCCAGAAGGACGACGATGGACGTACTCACCCACCTGATGTTCCAGGACGGCACCGCCCACGAGGCGGTGCGACGCTACGTCGACCTGATCCCGGGCTCGAGCATCGACGAGGTCGTCGGCCCCGACGGCACGGGCCAGCTGCTCCGCTTCACGCTCGCCGGACGCCCGTTCATCGCGTTCGACAGCCCACCGGTCCACGACTTCGGCTTCACGCCCGCCACCTCGAACTACCTGCTCTGCGACACGCCCGAGGACGTCGATCGAGTCTTCGCGGGGCTCAGCGACGGCGGCGCGGTGCTGATGCCGGTCGGCGAGTACGACTTCAACGCACGCTACGGCTGGTGCACCGACCGGTACGGCGTGTCGTGGCAGGTCGGGCTCTCCGACTGATTCGCGCGCGGACGCACACCCGCGCACGCACGCGCACGGGTGTGACCTCGCCCCGTCGCGGGGCATAGCACGTCCATGGACGAGTCCGTTGCCGCCGACCCACTGCCCAACCTCCACGACGACGCCCCGTGGGACCGCGAGATGGACCTTGGTCCGTTCGGGCTCGGCGCGCGGTCGCTCACGCCGGGCACCACGAAGCTCGGCGCGACCCTGTACGAGGTGCACCCGGGCAAGGCGACGCTCCCCTACCACGCACACCACGCGATGGACGAGGTGATCGTCGGGGTGCGCGGTACCGCGACCGTCCGCACCCCGCGCGGCGACGTGCAGCTGGGCGAGGGCGACGTGCTCTGCTGCCCGGCCGGCGACGACGGCGCGCACCAGGTCCGCAACGACACCGACCACGCCGTGCGCGTGATGATCTTCTCGAACCGCCCCGAGGTCGATGCGATCGAGTACCCCGACTCACGCAAGCTGCAGGTCGGGGTCGGCACGTGGGGAACCGACTCGTTCAGGCGGTGGATCCTCGATGCCACCGCCACTCGCGAGTACATGGACGGCGAGCTCGACGAGGCGTAGATGCTGATCGACCCCGACCGAATCGTCGTCTCGACGGTCTTCGAGAACCGGCCGCCCTACACCGCCGAGGTGGAGATCCTCTACCGCACGCTCGCCGCGAACGGCGGCGCGCTCGCCCGCGCGCGCCGGATCGCCTGCTGCGTGGGCCCGGTCGACCCGTTCGTCGCAGGCGTGCTCGCAGACCTCGACGTGGAGGTCCGCGAGGTCGAGCCCTTCGACGAGCGATGCCCGCACGCCAACAAGCTCGCGATGCTCCAGCTCGCCGACGAGGGCGAGCTGGTGCTCGCGCTCGATACCGACGTGGCGATCGCCGGCGACCCCACGCCGTGGCTGTCGCCCACCGCGATCCAGGCGAAGATCGCCGACGGCCCGCCGTTCCTCGCCGAGCACTGGCCGGCGCTGTTCGATGCGCGCGGCGTGGCGATCCCCCAGGCCCGCTACCTCACCGACCACGAGTACAACGAGATCCCGCCCTACTTCAACAGCGGCGTGCTCGCGGTGCCCTCGGAGCTGTGCGGAATCCTCCACGCCGAGTGGGCCGACACGATCCTCTGGCTGCTCGATACATATCCCGAGCTGCCGCCCGAGATCCGCCAGGTCAGCTTCTTCACCGACCAGTTCGCGTTCATGCTCGCCGTGGCTCGACTGCAGCTGCCGATCCGCGCGCTGCCGCTCGCGCTCAACTACCCCACCCACGAGCTGCTGCACGTCGCGAGCGGCGCCGACTCCTGTGATCCGGTGATCATCCACCACCACCATCGCCTGCACCGCGACGGTCAGCTGATCGTCGGCCCGCACCCGGCCGGCCACGCCGCGATCGAGCGCATCAACGCCGAGCTGCGGCGCGAGCCGGACGCGGCGGTCGATGCGTCGGCGTCCACGGCAGCGGGCGACGACGCTTCCGGCGTTCGTGCCGGCCAGGCGCCCTTCGACAACGAGTCCTTCTGGAACGAGCGCTACCTCACCAATCCCGAGCTCGGCTCGGGCATCGGCTCGCGCGGCGAGATCGCCGAGCGAAAGCGCGCACTGCTGCAGGGCGTGATCGACGAGATCACGCCCGCCTCGATGCTCGACGTCGGCTGCGGCGACCTCGAGATCGTGGGCCGCCTCGCGCTCGCCGATGCCACATACACCGGCATCGACATCGCCCAGGTCGTGCTCGAACGCAACGCGCGCAGGCATCCGGACTGGACCTTCCTGCACGGCGACTTCGTCACCATCGCCGACTCGCGTGACGTGGCCGCCGACCTCGTGGTGTGCATGGACGTGCTCATCCACCAGCACGATCCCGACTACTACCGCAGCTTCGTGCACGCGCTGGTCGCCGCCACCCGCCACACCGGGATCATCGCCGCCTACGACCGTCCGCCCAGCGCCGCGAACGCCAGCGACATCACCGCGTGGCACGGCTCGATCACCGAGCTGCTGCGTGCCTGCGGTGCGCGCGACGTGCAGGTCGTCGACGAGTATCGCGAGACGAGCGTCGTGCGGTTCACGCCGCCCGCCTGATCAGCGCACCGCGCCGCCGGCGGATGCGCGCCGCGAACGGCGGAACTCATGCACCCACGCGATCGTCTCAGCCCGATCGAACGGCTCGCCGTCGCTCTCCACGCCCAGCTCGTCACGCGCCGCCACCGCAGCCATCACCGGCCCGGACTGGGCAAGCGCCTCCATGTACACGGCCACTACCTCGTCCGGTGCACTCGACGCCACGAGCGCCGCCAGGCCCGACGAGCCATGCCGGTGCGACGTGTCGGCGCTCGCGCACGCCGCTGCGAGCTGCTCGC
>JAGQUL010000222.1:4273-17380 GCA_020438525.1 Thermoleophilia bacterium
ATCCTCGAAGTACGCGTCGTAGTGCGTGATCACGTGCGTTCGCTCGCGCGCGAGCTCGAGCGCGCTCGTCGTGTACGCAAGCCACAGCTGGAACGCCAGGCGCGGGCTCGTGCCGCCGCGACGCGCGAGCGACGCCGCGACATCCATCGGATTGCGCACGCACACCACGCACGCCGCCGGTCCACCGAGCGCGCGCTCCCAGAGCGGCAGCGTGATCGACGTGCGCGGATCCTTCCACCCCCAGACGCGATCCTGCGGGAACGCCGCCACGAGCTGCTGCGCCTCGATCAGCAGCGAGTCGAGCTCGGGGTCCTGCTCCCACCCGGTCGGCGGCAGCGCGGGGACGTGGTCCCACGCCAGCGCGAGCGCATCCATCACCGCGTCGTCGAGCAGCACCATCGGCCGCCGTTCCCAGTACCCGGTCGGGTTCTCGTGCGACGGACCCAGCAGCTCGTGCTGCGGGCCGACCTGCATGCCGCACCGCGCGAGCATCCCCGTCACCATCGACGTGCCCGACCGATGCATCCCGATCACCGCGACTGCCACTGCTGCGTGCTCCTCGTCCGTCGTTCGACGCACGCCTACCCGCGCGGCGCGACGCGCACTCGTCAGGCGCCTGCGTCGCGCATGCGGCGACGCTCCCAATCCGCCACGAGCAGCCGGTCGGTGTCGAAGCCGAGCGACTTCGCCTTGTCGACCAGCGCGTCGATCGGCCGGGTGCCCCACGCGTCCTTGTCACGCGAGAGCAGCCACAGGAACTTGCGGTCGGGCGTACCGACGAGCGCCGTCGAGTAGTCGTCGGCCGCGTCGATGATCCAGTAGTTGCCGTCCTTGGGAACGGGGATGAACCGGAGCAGCCCGCCGAACCGCACGCGCAGCCGGTCGTTCGTCGCCTCCGCGCCGCGCGCCGCCGTGGCGCGTCCCGTGATCCGCGCGCTCACCGTGTCGCCGACGTATGCCGTGTTCTTAACCTCGACCGATCCGTCGCTGCGGATACCGTACTCGGCGGTCGACACCGACTGCGGGTCCTGGAAGCGGACAGGCAGCCGCGCCAGCTCGTACCAGAGCCCGGAGTAGCGCTTCAGGTCGACGGATCCGTTCGTGGGAAGCGGCGCCGTGGGGCGGCGACCGAACAGGTCTCGAACCGCATCACGCACGGACTCGAGCGCGGTCGAGATGCTGCGTGGCGCATCGCCGGGTACCAGCGACATCGCACCGGCTCCTGCCTTGGTGCGGGCCAGCCCAGCGTCCGAAGCGTCGCCGCTCGCGGCCACGGCGCGCGTCGGCGCAGGCGCCGCAGCTGTGATCGCGGGTGCGGCGCTGGGTGGCGTTGTCACGGCCATGGGGGCGATCAGCATCGGGGGAGTCCTTTCCGTCTGCGCGGCGCAACTGGAGGTGCGCGCCGTGCTGTCTGATTCGGGCAGCAGCTACGCGGCAGCGGCGACATCGGTTTTGGCGCCGATCGATGGCATCTCCTGCGTGGATGTACGCGTGTGGCTGCGCGCGTGTGGCTGCGCGCGTGCGCGGGGAATGCAGTCCGGGATGGACGACGACGACCGGCAGCTGCGCACCGACCGCCTCGTGCTGCGGCGATGGCGTGATTCGGACCGCGACCCGTTCGCGGCGCTCAACGCCGATCCCGAGGTGATGGAGCACTTCCCCTCGACGCTCGACCGTGCCGAGAGCGACGCCATGATCGACCGCATCGACGCGCACATCGCCGGAAGCGGCTGGGGACTGTGGGCTGTCGAGCGAGCGTGCGACGGCGCATTCCTGGGCTTCACCGGACTGGCCGTGCCGCGCTTCGACTCGCACTTCACGCCTGCGGTGGAGGTTGGCTGGCGGCTCGCGCGACACGCATGGGGTCACGGCTACGCGACCGAGGCCGCGCACGCCGCGCTCGACTACGCGTTCAACGAGCTCGCGCTCGCCGAGGTGGTCTCGTTCACCGTGCCGACCAACGTCCGCTCGCGCGCCGTGATGGAGCGGATCGGCATGTCCCGCGACCCTGCCGGCGACTTCGACCACCCGAACATCCCGCCTGCCAGCCCGCTGCGGCGGCACGTCCTGTACCGGTTTCGCCGTGGCTGACCACGTCGACGACCCGCGCCATCGCTACAGCTACGAGCTGCGCCCCGACGCGGCGCTCGACCGCTCGATCCGCGAGCTCGCCCTGCGGCTCGAGCTCGACGGCCTGATCGCGTCCGGCGCAGCCACGGCCCCGCGCTTTCAGCCGCACATCACGCTGCTGCGCGCAGACCACGCAGACGAATCGGCGGTCCGGCAGCTCGCGCTGGACATGTCGGCACGACCCGGTCTCGAGCTTGCCGAGGTCGGCACGTTCGGACACGGACGGATCCTGTGGATCGCACCAGCCGACGATCGCGCGCTGCGCACCGCCCGCTCGCGGCTGGTCGCCGCGCTCGGCGACGAGCACGTCGACCCGCTCGCGCTCGCCCGCGACCCGTGGGTGCCGCACGTCACGGTCGCCTATGCGATCGACGAGCCGAACCGCGCCGCGGCGAAGCAGCTGCTCGGCGAGCACGTGCCGCTGCGCGGCCACTGGACCGTCGCACAGTGCTGGGACCTCGACGTGCGCCCGACCACGTGCGTCGCAAACGCCTCGATCCGCCACGGGCACTAGCCCAGCGTGGGCAGCGCGAGCACGGGACGCTCGCCGAAGTCGGGGAGCGCCGCGGGCGTTCGCTTCATGCCTCGCTCGATCAGCTGCAGCGCCTTGTCGATCTGCGGATCGCGACCCGCAACGTAGTCCTGCGGCGCCATGTCGACCTCGTGGTCGGGATCGGTGCCGTAGTTCTCCACGTTGAAGCCCGTGTCGCGGAACCAGAACGCGTACTCGGGCTGCGTGGTGACGCTGCCGTCGGCGAGCGCATGCCTGGGATGGATGCCGATCACGCCACCCCAGGTGCGCGTGCCGACGAGTGGCCCGATCCCGAGCATCTTGAACGAGTGGCTGAAGATGTCGCCGTCGCTGCCCGCGAACTCGTTGGTGATCGCGACGATCGGTCCGAGCACCGCATCCGACGGGTACGTCTCGGGGCGGTTCCAGCGCGACAGGCCGAACCCGATCGCCCGCCGCTGCAGCTTCTCGAGCAGCAGCTGCGACACGTGTCCACCGCCGTTGTAGCGAACGTCCACGACCAGTCCGCCGCGCTGCGCCTCGACCGGCCAGCTGCGGTGGAACTCCGCGAAGCCGTGTGGACCCATGTCGGGGATGTGCAGGTAGCCGACCTGTCCGTCGGTGCGCTCGTGCACGAGCGCACGATTGTGCTCGACCCACTCGCGATAGCGCAGGTCGGACTCGTCGCGGAGGGTCGTGACCGCCACCTTCGTCACCGCTCGCGCGCGTGGAGCACGCAGCTCCAGCTCCACGGCCTTGCCGGCCCGGCCGACGAGCAGCTCGTGCGGCGAGCGATCGCGGCCGACGGCCTCGCCACCGATCGACACGATCGTCGCGCCCTCCTTCACGCCGAGGCCCGGTGCCGCGAGCGGCGATCCGTGCTTCGCGTTCCATGAGTCGCCGCGCAGGATCCGTCCGATCCGGTACGCGCCCGACTTCGGATCACGCGCGTAGTCGATGCCGAGATGGCCGCTCGTGAACTCCCACGACAGGCGGTGGTCGCCGCCGTACTCGTACGCGTGCGACGTGCCGAGCTCGCCCTGCATCTCCCACGCGAGGTCGCTGAACTCGGCGCGGCTCGCGACCAGGTCGACCAGCGGCAGGTACCGGTCGCGGACCGCATCCCAGTCGACGCCGCTCATGTCGGCGACCCAGAACTGGTCGCGCTGCAGGCGCCACGCCTCGAGCAGCATCTGTCGCCACTCCGCCGGCGGATCCACGTCGACCGTCAGTCGCGACAGGTCGATCCATCCGGATGTGCGCCCGAACCCCTTCGCCGAATCGTCGGGCTTGTCGCCGGCCTTGATCGCGCGCAGCGCGCGGCCACGACGGTACACGAGCGTCGCGCCGTCGGCGGCGAGCCGGAAGCTGTCGATCCCGTTCACCAGCACGTCGGTCGACCCGGTCGTGAGGTCGAACGACTCGAGGCGGCTGGACGTCGGCTCGCTGTCCCAGCTGCGGCTCGCGTGCGGCTCGCGAACGAGCAGCAGCACCTTCTCGCCGGCCTGCGCGACCTGCAGGTAGCGACCCTCGGTGACCGGGAACGCGATCACGCGATCCTCGATTCCCGCGAACGTGATCTCGACCGGGTCCTTCGCGGCCTTCGCCTTCGCCGCGCCCTTCGCCCCTGCCTTCGCCGTGGTCTTTGCCGTGCTCGCCGCCTTCGCCTTCGCGGCGGACTTGGGTCGCGCCTTCGCGGTGGTCGTCCCGGCGGACGTGTCGGTCGCGCTCGAGGCATCGCTTGCGGTGCCGAAGCCCTTCGGCTCGCGGTCGAACGGCGAGCGCACGTCGTCGCGCAACGTCACCAGCATCGGCCGTGCGCCACGCGGGAACCCCAGGTCGAACGTGTGGCTGTCGTAGACGGGAGCGAACTCGCGCCAGCTCGTGAACAGCAGCCAGCGACCCTTCGGATCCCACGCCGGCGCCTCGTCGCGGAACTCGGTGCGCGTCACCTGCTGCACCTTTCGCGTGCGCGCGTCGGCGATCCGGATCGAGCTCGTGCGTGCCGTGTCTGCATGCGAGTAGGCGATCCAGCGGCCGTCCGGCGACCACGCAGGCCCGCCGATCCGATCGTGCTCGCTCGTGTCGACGCGATGGAGCGTGCCGGCGGCCACGTCGACCAGCAGCAGCTCGCCACGGTGGTTGGCGATCGCCACGACAGGGTCGGTCGGCGACGCCGCCAGCTCGACCACGCGGCCGATGTCGAGCGACAGTCGCCGCGACGGAGTCGTCGCTCCGTCGTCGAACACGTCGATGCCCTCTTCCCCATCCGCATCGCTCACGGCAATGAAGGGGCTGCCGCCCGCAAGCCACTGCCCATGCCGTGACCGGACGCCCTCGCCGGAGTCCCAGCGCCGCGGTGCTCGCTCGAACAGCGGCATCGAGTGCGCCTGTCCGCGCACCTCCACCGCGACGCTGTGGCCGGCCGGGTGCACCTCGTACCCCTGCAGGTACCTCGCCGCGTCCACCACCCGCCGCTGTCGCTGCGCACGCGGGCTGTGCAGCTCCACCTCGATCTGCTCCGGCTCGCCGCTCCCGCTCACGTCGAGGCGGTACAGGCGGGCGCCGCACTGGTACACCACGGTGCGACCGTCCGTCTGCGGGAAGCGCACGTAGAAGTCGCCGTGGCTGGTGTGTCGACGCACGTCGCTGCCGGTGGCACGACACGAGTAGAGGTTGCCGACCCCCTCGTGGTCCGACACGAACCAGATCCGTCGCCCGATCCACAGCGGCGTGCCGATGTTGCCACCCAGGTCGCGCAGGATCCGTCGGAACGTTCCCGAGCCGTCGCGATCCACCCACAGCTGCCCTGCAAGTCCGCCGCGATAGCGCTTCCACCGCGCCGGGTCGACCGTGTGGCGACCGAGCACGACCTTGCCGTCGTCCGACCACGCGATGTCGGCGCCCGGGCCGTAGCCGAGCGACTGCGGGAATCCGTCACCGCTTGCCGCGACTCGCTGCAGCTCGGTCACGCGAGCGAACGCCTGCCCGACGCTCGTGGCGAACACCACGTCGCCGTCGGGCGTCCATGCACGGGCCGTGGCGAACCCGCCGAGGTGTGTCAGGCGCGTCGCGCTGCCACCCTCGCTCGGCATCGCCCACACCTCGGGATGCGACTCGTCGCTCGACGTGAACGCGATCGTCGCGCCGTCGGGCGAGAAGATCGGTCGTGACGCGACTCCGCGCCCGCTGGTGAGCCGGCGAGCGGTGCCGCCGGCAAGCGGCACCTCCCACAGGTCGTCCTCGCAGGCGAAGACCACGCGGTCGTCGTGGACGGTGGGCTGGCGAAGGTAGCCGATGTCGCTCATCGATCGATGCTCCCGGGCAGGCGTACGTCGACTCCCCCGAATCGACGCGATGGACCTCGCCACCCTACTGCGCGCGCGCTCGATCCGCTCGCCCGCGGGTAGCATCGCGACCGGAGCCCTGATGGACGCCGCCGACCTCGACACCCCCGACCTGCTGATTCGCCGCTCGACTCCGGCGGACGCGCTCGCGTTCGCCGACTACCTGCGACGCAACGCGACGCACCTCGCGCCGTTCGTGCCGCTGCGCCCCGACGGACACGACTCCGAGCCCGCGATCCGTGAGCGGCTCGAGTCCACCGACCGGATCCAGTACGTCGCGATGCGCGGCGAGCGACTGGTCGGCCAGTGCGCGATCAGCAACGTGATCCGCGCACCCGTGTTCCTCAGCTGCACGATCGGCTACGACGTCGACGAGCACGAGCAGGGCCGCGGCATCGCGACGCGCCTCGTCCGACACGTCGCGCACGATGCGCTGACGACGCATCGCCTGCATCGCGTGGAGGCCGGCACGCTCGTATCCAACCTCGGCTCCCAGCGGGTCCTGGAGAAGTGCGGGTTCACCCGCATCGGCATCGCGCCCCGCCACGTGCGCATCGCAGGCCGCTGGCAGGACCACGTGCTCTACGTGCTCACCGCCGAAGACCTGTCATGATTCGCGCCATGCCCAGCGAAGCACATGTGAAGGACCGCATCCTCGCGGCGCTCCCCGGAGCCGACGTCGAGGTCGTGGACTACACCGGCACCGGCGATCACTTCCGCGCGACGGTCGTGAGCGACGCGTTCGCCGGCCTGAGCCGCGTCGAGCAGCACAAGCTCGTGTACCGCGCGCTCGACGGCGACATGGGCGACCACTCGATCCACGCGCTGGCACTCACCACGCGCGTGCCCGACACCACGACGGAGAACGCACGATGACCGACACCGACTCGAACGTGATGGACCGCGACGCGCTCAAGGCCGAGGTCGTCGGCAAGATCGGCGAGCACCCGGTGCTGCTCTTCATGAAGGGCACGCCCGACCAGCCCTACTGCGGCTTCAGCGCGCGCACCGTCGAGGCGCTCGACTCGATCGGCGCATCGTTCGCCGCGGTGAACGTGCTCGTCGACCCGCGCATCCGCGAGGTGCTGAGCGAGCACTCGGAGTGGCCGACCATCCCGCAGCTGTTCGTCGACGGCACCCTGGTCGGCGGCTGCGACATCGTCGAGGAGATGGCCTCCACCGGCGAGCTCGCCGAGCTGATCAAGACCGCCGGTCGCTGACGCGCGAACCGGCCGGGTCGATCAGACCTCCATGCAGATCGCGAAGCTCTTGATCGCGTAGGGGCCGCCGGCCGACGCGCCGACGCCGGAGCGCCACTCGCGCGTGGTGCCGTTGACGTACGGGAACCCGTACGACTGGAACACGTTCTTCGTGTACGCCACCGACGGCGTATCCGTGTCCGGGCGCACGCCACCGCCGATCGGGATGTCGTCGCCGTTCAGGTCGGCATCGTTGCACGCGACCGAGATCTGGTACGCCCCGCCGCCGCTGACCGCAGTCGTGCCGCCCGTGACGGTATAGAGATTGATCGATCCGGTGGCGTTCACCTTCGCCGCGAGCGCCGCGTCGAGGTCCGATTCGGCGATCGTCGCGGCAGCGATCTGGGTCGAGGAGTTGATCGCGTTCGCCGCGATCTCCGAGCTGGTGACCGAGCCTGCCGCCAGGTCCGTGGCGGTGAGCGAATTGTCGATCACCTCGGCCGATCCGACCGCGTTGTCGGCCATCTTCGCGTTCGTGATCGCGTTGGCGGCGATGTCGGTGTCGGCGATCGTGAAGTCGGCGATCTTGATGCTCGTCACCGAGTCGTCCTGCAGCGCGCTCGTGCCGACGGCGAGGTTGGCGAGCTTAGCGGCGGTCACTGCGCCGTTGGCAAGGTCGTTCGCGGTGATCGACAGGTCCTGGATCGTGCCGGCCGCGCCGCCCACGACGGAGCTTGCGGCCAGCTTCGCGGCGGTGATCGAGCCGTTCTGGACCTTGGCGGTAGCGACCGAGTTGTTGACGAGCTCCGCGGTATCGACCGAGTTCGCAGCGAGCTTGGCTGCCGTGATCGAGTCGTCGACGAGCTTTGCCACGCCGACCGTGCCGTCGGTCAGCTTCGCGCCGTCGATCGATCCGTCGGCGAACGACGCGCCCGTGATCGCGCCAGCCGCGATCTTCGCGCCCGTCACCGATCCGTCGGCGATCTTCACCGTGGTCACCGCGTCGTCGGCGAGCTTGGACGTCGCGACCGAGCCGTCGAAGATCTTCACGCCGGTCACGGCGTCGTCGGCGAGCTTGGTGGTCCCGACCGAGCCGTCGGCGAGCTTCGCGTTCGTCACGGCGCCGTCGATGAGCTTCAGCGTCGTGACCGCATCGTCCTGGATCGCCGCGCTCGCCACCGACAGGTTCGCCAGCTTCGACGCGGTAACCGACCCGTTCGCGAGCTGCGTCGCCCCGACCGCGAGGTTCGCGATCTTGCCGGACGTCACGGCCGCGTTCTGGATGTTCCCGGTCGCGACCGCGTTGGCGGCCAGCTTCGTGGAGTCGACGGCCGCGTTCGCGAGGTCCGCGGTGGCGATCGCGCCGTCGACGACCTTCGCGCTGGTGACCGAGTCGTCGGCGAGCTTGAGGGTGGTGACGGAGTCGTCGGCGAGCTTCGCGGTGCCGACCGCGCCGTCGAGGATCTTGACCGAGTCGACCGCGTCGTTCGCGAGCTTCGCGTTCGTGATCGATCCGTCGGCGATCTTCAGCGTCGTGACCGCGTCGTTGGCAAGGGCGGTCGCGTCCACGGCACCAGCAGACAGGTCCGCCGCAAGGATCGTGCCGTCGGCGATCGCCGTCGAGTCGACCGCGCCGCTTGCGATCTTGCCCGACACCACCGAGCCGGCCGCGATCTTCGCGCTCGTCACCGCGTCGTTGGCGAGCTTCGGCGACGTCACTGAACCGTCCTGGAGCTTGGCCGTCGACACCGAGTCGTCGTTGGGGGTGCCGCCGCCGCCGAGCGTGATGCCGGGATCGAGGTCCGACGCCTGGATCGATCCGGCGGCGATGTCGGCGCCGGTGATCGAGCCGTCGGCGATCTTGTTGGAGTCGATCGCACCGAACGCGATCTTGTTCGTCGTGACCGCGTTGTCCTGGATGTTCGCGGCGGTCACGGCATCGACACCGAGCTTCGAGGTCGAGATCGCGCCGTTGGCGATGTCGGTCGAGTTGATCGTGCCGTCCTGGATCTCCAGCGCAGTGATCGTTCCCGGCGCAAGATCGGCGCCGGTTACCGTGCCGTCGCCGATCCGCGCGCCGTCGACCGCGTCGAGCGCGATGTCGGTGCGCTGCACGTTGCCGTCGGCGATCTTCGCGCTCGTCACCGAGTTGTCGGCGATCTTGGAGGTCGTCACCGCGTCGCTGGCGAGGTCCGCACTGCCGATCGTCCCGTCGGTCACGAACGCGCCGTTCACCGCATCGACCGCGAGGTCCGCTGCGGTGATCGAGCCGTCGGCGATGTGCACGCCGGAGATCGTGTCCGCAGCGATCTTGGAGCCGGTCACCGCGCCGTTCGCCAGGAACGGCGTGGTCACGCTGCCCTCGACGAGCTGGCTGCCCTCCGGAAGCGCGGAGCGCAGCACGTCGAGGGTGCTCGACGACAGGTCGGCCGCCGTGATCGTGCCGTCCTGGATGTGCGAGCCGGTGATCGAGTTGTCGGCGAGCTGCTCGCGGCCGATCGCGTCATTGGCGATGTCGATGCGAGTGATCGAGCCGTTGCGGATGTCGCGTCCCAGGACCTGTCCGTCGCGGATGTCGACGCTCATCACTTGGTTGTTCGCGATCTGCCTCGTGCCGACCGAGTTCGACGCGAGGTTGCGGATCGTGATCGATCGCGGCTTGATGTTGCGGCCGGTGAGCAGGCGCGCAGCGGTTGCGGACGGAACGCCAACGACGAGCACGAAGAGCATGGCCAGCGCCATCACGCGGTGACCACGTCGCATGTCGCGCAGTGCGGCGCGACCCGTGTCGATTGCTCGTCGCATCTTCTCCTGTCGTGCCGGCGCCCCCACGGAGCCGACCTCTCACACGCCGCGACCGAAGGTGCGGGCATGCACGGCTCGTATCGGTCATGAAGAGCCTGCTCCTTGAGCCCGTTTTCGCCGATGGGCCATATGGCCCACAGCTTTCGGCAGCAATGCTCGTTCGAACTCCAGCCACGAACGGCCCGATCCGGGGCCACGCGACGGGCCACGCCCGTGTCCGCGTCGGGCCGAACCGGTTCAGCGTACGTTCCGCTTGCATCGCCCGGCGGGCATCATCGGCTCCGTACACCAGGTGTCGGCTCGCAGGACGCGGGCCGTACGAACATGCTCCCCCGTCTTCGGAAAGGAAGCCACATGCCCTTCTACGCCCGCGTCAACGACGCGATCGGTCGCGTGAACTCCGCGCTGAACCAGCTCTACAGCTACAACAACTACTCGCACCCGCGCAGCGAGCCGAACAACCGGATCCGCAACAACGCTCGCCTGACGATCGACCCGGCGTACTACGAGCTGCAGCGAGGCGTGCAGGAGGGTCGCTGGGAGCGCGTGTCCGGCTCGAACGCCCGCCAGGCGCTGCGCGCCGCGGAGCTGATCCGCCGCGCCACGTACGACCTGTCCGACCAGCCCAACACCGGTCGACCGGCGAACATCCCGATGGCCCAGCGCAACCTGCGCGACGCCGTCGACCTGCTCTACCGCGCCCGCTGGTAGCAGCAGCACCACTCGCAGTACACGAGGGCCGGCACTCCCCGCGGAGCGCCGGCCCTCGTCGTCTTCCGCTGCCGTGCTGCAACCGCTGCGCGCCGGCTCTCGACACTCCGGCAGGACGACCAGGCCGGGTTCGGGACGATTCGGTGCGATCGGGGACGGAACAGATGACGACGAACGTCGACGCGGGCGTGCAGCGACTGCGCACCTTCATGCAGGCCAACGCAGGCACCGCATCGGTCGCGAAGGCCGACGACATGCAGGGCATGCAGCACGACCACGCCGCCGCGACCGATCCGGGTGCGAGCGCCGCGAAGGATCCCTCGAAGGCACTGCTGTGGGCCGGGCTCGGGCTCGCGGGTGCCGGCGCGGCAAGCGTGCTCGGATCACTGCCGATGCATGCGTTCGGCTCGCGCGCCGCAGCCACTCCGATGCTGTTCGCGGGGCTCGGCGCCGCAGCGCTCGGCATCGGCGCCACGATGCTCTGGCGCCACCAGCAGGACGCCGCCGCCGCGGCCCGTGATCCCGGCCGCCTGCCGGGCGGCGGCTCCGCCGTGTCCGACTCGAAGATCCCCACCACCGTCACCGGCGTGACCGGCCCGGAGGGCGGCGACTCGCCGAAGCCCCGCGCCGAGCTGCGAACCATCGCCAGCGACCTCGGCCAGCTCACGCAGGTCACGACCGCGCCCGGCGACGACGGCCTCTGGCTCGTCGAGAAGACCGGCAAGCTGCTGCATCGCGACCCGGCCGGGAAGGTCGACACCAAGCTCGACATCTCATCGCTCGTCGACGGCGGTGGCGAGCGGGGCCTGCTCAGCGTCGCGTTCCACCCGCGCTTCGCGCAGAACGGCCGGCTGTTCGTCGACTACACCGACAAGCAGGGCAACACCCACATCGCCGAGGCGCATGCGGGTCGCGGTGGGACGGTCGACCCCGACAGCCTCGTCGACCTGATGACGATCGACCAGCCCTATGCCAACCACAACGGCGGGCAGCTGCAGTTCGGCCCCGACGGGATGCTCTACATCGGCATGGGCGACGGCGGCTCCGGCGGCGACCCGCAGGGCCGCGCGCAGGACCTGGGCCAGCACCTCGGCAAGATCCTGCGCATCGACGTCGACAACCCCGCCCCCGGCAAGCACTACGGGATCCCCGCCGACAACCCGTTCGTCGACACGCCCGGCGCGCAGCCGGAGATCTACTCGACCGGCGTGCGCAACCCGTGGCGCTTCAGCTTCGACCGCCAGACCGGCGACCTGTGGATCGGCGATGTGGGCCAGAGCAACCTCGAGGAGGTCGACTACGTGCCGCGCGGCCAGGCCAACGGCGCGAACTTCGGCTGGAACGTCCGCGAGGGCGCCGGCCAGTTCCGCGGCGCCGACCAGGGCGCGCTCGCGCCCGGCACGCTGATCGATCCGACGCTGCAGTACACGCATGACGAGGGCTCGTCGATCACCGGCGGCTACGTGTACCGCGGATCGGACGTGCCGTCGCTCAAGGGCTGGTACGTCTACTCGGACATCGCCAAGGACACGCTCCGCGCGGTCAAGGTCGAGGACGGCGCGGTCGTGGGCCGAACCGAGCTCGACGGCGGCCGCCCCTACACGGTCTCGTTCGGCGAGGGTCCCGACGGCGAGCTCTACGCCGTGACGCTCGGCGGCGAGCTCGCGAAGGTCGACCGGCCCGGCGCCGCGCAGACCCCCGACGAGATCCCCAACGGCGGGCTCGGCGCAGTCACCGAGATGGGCGTCCAGAACGGCACGATGCGCTTCGACAAGGGCGAGTACCACGTCAAGGCGGGCACGAACACGTTCCGGCTGCACAACACCGACACGAGCGGCATGCCGCACAACGTGGGCGTGCAGGGCAACGGGATCCGCATGCAGATGAGCGACATGGCGTTCACCGGCGACACGGTCGAGCTGACCGTCGACCTCGATCCGGGCACCTACACGCTCTTCTGCGCGCCGCACATGGGAATGGGAATGGTCGCCAAGCTCGTCGTGGAGGAGTAGCCGTTCGCCGCGTGCGTAGGATGCGCGCATGGCCTCCAGCTCCGACGCGCTCTACGTGACCTACGGCGACCAGCTCGCCGACGCCCTGCAGGGAGTGGTCGACGACGACCAGCTGCTCGTCGTGCGCGAGGCGCTGCGCGACGGACCGCTCGTGCCGCCGCCGAGCGAGGGCATCGACGCGTTCGTCGCGATGCGCGCGCACCACCTCGCTGCCGCGCACGCCGCTGATGAATCTCGCGCGCGCGAGGAGCTGCTCGCGGCGTGGACGCGGATCGCCGAGCACGACGGACCGGTCGTGCTCGTGGTGGACGAGCAGACGTGCATCGACTGCGCGACGTTCGCGGCCTGCGCGCTCGACGTGCTTCACCGCGCCGGCCGCGGGATCGCGCGAA
>JAGQUL010000223.1 GCA_020438525.1 Thermoleophilia bacterium
ACGTTCATGTGACCCGGCATGCGACCCGCGACCGGATGGATTCCGTACACCACGTTCACGCCCTTGGCCTGCAGCAGGTCGCTCAGCTCGCGCACGGTGTGCTGTGCCTGCGCGACCGCCAGGCCATACCCCGGCACGATCACCACGCGCCGCGAGTACGCAAGCATGATCGCCACGTCCTCGGCCGTGGCCGCCCGCACCGTGCCCTCGTGCACGCTGCCCGCGCTGCCGCCCGCAGCTCCGAACGCACCGAACAGCACGCTGCCGATCGTGCGGTTCATCGCCTCGCCCATCATCTTGGTGAGCAGGAAGCCGCTCGCGCCCACGATGATGCCGGCCACGATCAGCAGCGTGTTGCCGAGCGCGAAGCCGGCCGCGCACGCCGCGATGCCGGTGAACGAGTTGAGCAGCGAGATGATCACCGGCATGTCGGCGCCGCCGATCGGCAGCACGAACCCCACGCCGAGCAGCGCCGCCACCACCACCAGCGAGACCATCGCCTCCTGCGAACCGGTGTCGCCGGCCACGATCAGCACGCCGAGCGCCACGCCCACGGCGAGCAGCAGGCCGTTGAGCAGCCGCTGCAGCGGCCACGTCACGGGGCGCCCGCTGATCAGGCCCTGCAGCTTGCCGAACGCGACGACCGAGCCGGTGAAGCTGACGCTGCCGATGAGCGCTCCGGCGGTGATCCCCACGAGCGTGGTGTTGTCGATCGCGCCGTAGAAGAGCTTTCCGAGCGGTGCGAACGCGTGGTACTCCGCCATCGAGATCAGCGCGACGCAGCCGCCGCCCAGCCCGTTGAAGAACGCCACCATCTGCGGCATGTCGGTCATCTTGACCGCGCGTGCGCTCCACACGCCGGCGACCGTGCCGATCAGCACGCCCACCACGATCAGCACGAAGCCCACGCCGGCGAAGTCGAACTCCTCGTGCAGGAGCGTCGCGGCCAGGCCGATCACCATGCCGATGCCTGCGACCGTGTTGCCGGACCGTGCGGTGCGCGGCGAGCCGAGACGACGCAGGCCGACGATGAACAGCGACGCGGCGAGCAGGTAGAGCAGGTCGATGAACTGCGGGTCGTGGAGGTTCACGAGTCGGCCTCCTCGTCCGCGGTGTCAGTCACTTCCTGACGCGGCTTGAACATCTCGAGCATGCGGTCGGTCACCACGAACCCACCGACCACGTTCATCGTGCCGAACACCACCGCGAGGAACCCCACGACACGCACGTACGTGTTCGACGGATCGCCGGCGAGCACGAGCAGCGCGCCCACGAGCACCACGCCGTGGATCGCGTTGGTGGCGCTCATCAGCGGCGTGTGCAGCATGGTCGGGACCTTCGAGATCACCTCGAAGCCGATGAATGCGGCGAGCACCGCGACGGTCAGCTGCGTGACGAGTTCTGCACTCATGATGCGCTCCCGGTGCCTGGCGTGGTCGCGGTGTCGTCGTCCAACCCATAGCGATCGCGCAGCAGCGGGTGCACCACCCGCCCCGCGAACGTGGCGAGCGTTCCCTCGACGATGTCGTCGTCCTGCTCCACGTCGAGCTCGCCACCCGGCGCGAGCAGCTCGAGCAGGTTGGCCACGTTCTTGGCGAACAGCTGGCTCGCGTGCACGGGCATGCCGCCGGGCAGGTTGTCGGGTCCGATGATCCGCACGCCGGCGTGCACGACCTCCTCGCCATGCACGCTCGGCTCGACGTTGCCGCCCTTGGCCGTGGCGAGGTCGACGATCACCGATCCGGCACGCATCCGCTCCACCGTGCTCGCGGGCACGATCACCGGCGCCGTGCGCCCCGGCACGAGCGCGGTGGTGATCACCACGTCCTGACCGGCGACGTGGTCGCTCATCAGCTCGCGCTGCTTCGCCTGCTCCTCGGCGGTGAGCTCGCGGGCGTAGCCGCCCTCGGCCTCCGCGTCGTCGGTGACCTTGAAGTCGACGAACTTCGCGCCGAGGCTCTCCACCTGCTCGCGCACCGCAGCACGCGTGTCGTATGCGGTGACCACCGCGCCGAGGCGGCGTGCGGTGGCGATCGCCTGCAGCCCGGCCACGCCGGCACCCACGACGAACACCTTGGCCGGCGCGACGGTGCCGGCGGCGGTCATCAGCATCGGGAAGAACTTGTCGAGGCGCTCGGCGGCCATCAGCACGGCGCGGTAGCCGGCCACGGTCGCCATCGAGCTGAGCACGTCCATCGACTGCGCGCGGCTCGTGCGCGGCACCAGCTCGAGCCCGAACGCGGTGACGCCCGCCTCGGCCAGGCGCTCCACCCCGGGCCGGTCGTCGAGCGGCTCGAGCGTCGAGACGAGGACCTGCCCCTTCGCGAGCAGCGCGGCCTCGTCGGCCGTGGGCGGGTTCACCTTCACCACCACGTCGGCGCCGTCGACCGTCGCGGCCGGGTCGGCGGCGATCGTCGCGCCCGCCTCCGTGAATGCCGCATCGGTCCAGCCGCCCGCCTCGCCGGCACCCGCCTGCACGACCACGGCGTGCTCGGCGCGAACGAGCTTGGCGACCACGTCGGGCACCAGTCCGACGCGCCCCTCACCTGCACGAATCTCCCGCAATACTGCGATTTTCATCGACCCGCAATCCTTTCTCCGCCCTGCACCGTGGCGCAGCAGTCAGACGCTACCCACCGGCCCCGAAACCGAAAGACCCGGGGCGGGCGCGGACGTATGTACACAACCCGCGGAATCCGCGGACTCCGTACATACGTCGCGCCACACGGCAGGGACCGACCACGATGCACGACGCATCCCCCCGTCGCGCGCGTGAAGCCCGACCTCGTGGGTAGCACCCCCGCAGGTCAGATCGATCGGGACGATCCCGAGCACAGGAACATGGGGAGGCGCCAGCATGGCGACCACAAAGAAGACGGCTACGACCACCAAGCGCGCGACCACGAAGCGCCCTGCCGCGAAGGCGAAGGCCGGATTCTCCGCCGAGGAGAAGGCTGCGATGAAGGCCGCCTCGCGCGAGCGCAGGAAGCCCACGGGCGAGGCGGACCTGCTCGCGGCGATCGCGAAGATGACGGACGACGAACAGGCGATCGCGACCCGCCTGCACGAGATCGTGATGAAGGCCGCCCCCGAGCTCGAGCCCAAGACGTGGTACGGCATGCCGGCCTGGGCGCGCGACGGGAAGGTCGTCTGCTTCTTCCAGAACGCCGGCAAGTTCAAGGCGCGCTACTCGACGTTCGGCTTCCAGGACACCGCCAACCTCGACGCCGGCTCGATCTGGCCCACGTCGTTCGCGATCACGAAGCTCACGAAGACCGGCGAGACCGAGGTTCGCAGGCTCGTGAAGCAGGCTGTCAGCTGAGCAGCGAGCGCACCCGCTCCAGCGCGACGTGCTCGTCGGCGGCCTCGATCACGCGC
>JAGQUL010000224.1 GCA_020438525.1 Thermoleophilia bacterium
GGTCGCGCGAACGCTCGTCGAGGCCGGATACATGGTCTTGAGTGGGCTTGCGCGCGGTATCGACCGCGCGGCGCACGAGGCGACGCTCGACGCGGGCGGTCGCACCGTCGCAGTGATGGGCACCGGCATCGATCGCATGTATCCCGCCGAGCACAAGCAGCTTGCCGAGCGCATCGTCGCCTCCGGCGGCGCGCTCATCTCGCAGTTCGAGCCTGGCGCCTCCGGCGCGCGACACACGTTTCCAATGCGGAACGCGACGATGTCGGGCCTTGCGCTCGCGACCGTCGTTGTCGAGGCCGGCGAGACCTCCGGCGCGAAGGTCCAGGCGCTCGCCGGCCTCAAGCACGGCTCCGGCGTGTTCCTGCTGCGCTCGCTCTACGAGACCCAGGAGTGGGCGCGAGAGCTGGTGGACGTTGGCAAGTACGGCATGCGTGCGCACCTGATCGATGACGACCGGCAGCTCATGGCGGCGCTGCGCAGCCCGCACGTCGAGCAGGAACAGCTCGCGTTCTCGTGAGCCGGGTCGCGCGATGACGACCCTGCGCGATCTCTACCAGCGACACCACTCGATCTACGGCTCGGTTCCACCGCTCGCGCACGCGAATACGTGTCCCGTGTGCCTCGGCGTTCGAGGAGCCGGCTATACGCGATGTGCGGGTTGCAGCAAGGCAGGGCTGGAACGGCATGTCGGAACCGGGCCAACCGGCGTTCTCGTGGCACTCTCGACTGCCTTCGAGGACGGAGGCTCGCAAGCGAGCAGCCAGAACGATCCGCTCGTCGCGTGGTATCGCGCACTTCGCGGCTACAAGCGCAGCGATGCGGAGTACGACGAGCATCACGAGAAACTCGTCGGAATCCTCGGCGTTGGCATGCACATCCACGCGGATCGGCTTGCCGACCTGCTCGGTGGCCCCGCCGATCGTGCCTGCATCGTCCCGTCGAAGCAGGAGCGCTTCCGCACACAGGAGCGCGTGATCGAGCAGCCGCTCCATCGCGTTGTTCAGCGCATCCAGCTGCCCCGTGAGATGCGGTTGTTGCCAACCCTCGTTCACAGCGGCAGAGAGCTCCGCCACGAGGTCGACCCGTCGGCGTTCACTTGTATCGATGCGTCCGTGCGCGGCGAGCGCGTCGTATTGATCGACGACTCGCTCGTCAGCGGAGGTTCCGCGGCGAGCGCCCGCGCGTCCCTGCTCTCGGCCGGTGCGGAATCCGTCATGGTCGTCACCGCGGCGCGAGTTGTCCGCCCCGACTTCGCCAGGGACATCGGCGCTGACGGCTACCTGGACGCCGCGCGAATGCCACACGACGCCGAGCGTTGGATGCGCGAGTAGGTACCGGTTAGCCCATGCCGAGCGTGTCGAACGCCCAGTCGCCGACATCGCGAGCGATCGTCGCGGCAGCCTCGGCATCTTCCTCCGGCACGTCACCGAGTTCCATGGGGTTCGAGAATTCGGCCTCGTACTTCGTCAGCTCGATCGCCGGGTAGTAGAGGTGCTCGGGAAGCTCGTGCGGCGTGTGGGCGTCAATGAGCACGCTCAGCTCGCGGATGTCGTGCGTGCGCGGCGGCTCCACATCGTGGGCGACGAGTACCGCCTTCAGGAACTTCTCGACGGCCTGCTGCGCATGGAACGCGTACACGGCGGGTCGAGCATCCTTCACACGCGGACCACGCGCCACGTTCAGGTCGGAGATGGCGTAGGCGAGCCCGTCCGTGGGCGTCGTGCGTGGCGTGTCGTCGGAGGTCGTCATGCGATTCCCATTGTGCCCTACAGCGTCGCGAGCAGCTCGTTCGCCTTCGACGCCAGCGACGCCTTGCGCTTCTCGAAGAGCTTGCCGTAGCGGCGCACCGTCGTCTGCGTCGAGCGATGCCCGAGCCAGAGCGTCAGCTCCGCGTCCCCGATGCCGGACTGGATGAGGATGCTGGCGTAGGTGTCGCGCAGCTGGTGCATCTCGAAGTGGATGCCGCACGCCTTGCGGATCCGGCCGAGGTTGCGATCGTCCGAGGTGACGTCGTTCATCGTGCGATCGTGGCGGTACCAGTTGGAGCTGAGCGGGCCGCCGGTCTCGTCGGGAAACACGAGATCGATGTTCGCGGGTGCCTGCTCGCGCCAGTCGCGCAGCGCGGTCATGCCAGGCGCGAGCACGGGCACGATTCGCTCGCGGCCCGACTTCGTGCTCTTGGTGCGCCGATCGATGTCGAGTGAACGGCGCAGGTCGATCGTCTCGGCGTCGAAGTCGATGTCGTCCCATTCGAGCGCGCACAGCTCCGACCAACGCAGCCCCGAGTAGGCCGCGACGTAGACCAGGGTCGAGTCGCGCAGCAGCTCGCACCCGGCCGCGATTCGCGCAACCTCGTCGGGCGTGTACGGACGCGCCGGTGCCGGCGAGCTTTGCGGGAGCGGGCGAGCATCGTCGGCGGCGCGTGTCTCGGTCATGCCAACGCTGCGGCCCCAGCGCAGCATTGCCCGAAGCGCGGCGAAGCTCTTGTTTGCGACCGCTGGCCCGGTCTTCGCGTACGCCTTGGTGCGTAGGAGGCGGCCGTTCTCGTCGCGCGTGCGGGTCTGCACGGATCGCTCCTGGTTGAGCATCCACCGCTGCCACTCGGCGATCGTCGCGGGCGTCAGCCGCGAGCATCGCTTCGCGCCGAGGAATGGCTTGATCCGCAGGTCGACCTGCGCCCGGTAATCTTTCTGCGTGCGCAGGCTGCGATTCGACACGTGCAGCTCCAGCCATGCATCGGCAAGCTGGGCGACCGTGATGCGCTCGGTCGAAGACGTCGTCGCCGCGGTGATGCGCTTCTCGAAGGCGCGGGCCTCGGTCTTGCTGCGGAACTTGCGCTCGTCGAACACCTCGCGATCGTTCTCGCGGCGGTAGTTCCAGCGCACGCGGTACAACGGCCGCCCGTCCTGCTGCGTCGAGATGAGAGCCATGTGTCGTGTCCTCCGAGCGTTCGTCGTATCGATCGTAGCGACGCGGCGTTGCCGATGAAGCGCTACGCGGCCTTCCCGTGCTTCATCGGAACGACGACGGCGCGTGGTGCGTAGCTCGGATTCGAAGCTGAGACATCGACCAGTTGGCGCGGTTCGACTCGATAGGCCGACTCGATCTCGACGAGCTGCTGCGCAGTGAACCGGATGCCGCGACCCACTCGGACGTGCGGGATTCGCCGCTCGCGACACCACCGTTGCACCGTCCGCGGCGTGA
>JAGQUL010000225.1 GCA_020438525.1 Thermoleophilia bacterium
CGGCGCGGGAGCCGCTGCGGGCGCGGGCGCGACGCCCGTTGCCCGCGCCGGGGCCACGAGTGCGGCACGGTGCGGCGCGACGATCGGGCTGGTGGCGCCGAGCGTGGTCGCGGTGGTCACGGGAAGCGATCGGATCGTCGAAGCAAGCTGCATGACTGGGAATGATCCCTGACGTAGCCGACGCATGCGGCAGACTCATGCGTGTGACCCCTGCAGCCCCCTCCCCCACCGCTCCGACCGACGCCGACCTCGACGCACGCCGCGAGGCGATCCTCGGGCGGCTCAACGAGTCGCAGCGCGTGGCCGCGGAGGCAGTCCGTGGTCCGGTCGCGATCCTCGCGGGCGCGGGCACGGGCAAGACGACCACGGTCACGCACCGGATCGCGTGGCAGGTGGCGAGCGGCGCGTTCACGCCGCGCGAGCTGCTCGCAGTGACGTTCACCGACAAGGCCGCGGGCGAGCTTCGCGAGCGCCTGGCGGCGCTCGGCGTGACGGGGGTGGAGGCACGCACGTTCCACGGCGCCGCACGGTGGATGCTCGGCGTGCTGTGGGAGCCGCTCACCGGCGAACGCCTGCCTGAGCTGATGCCGCACAAGATCGCGCTGCTCGAGGAGCTCGTGCGCGGGCTGCCCGCGCCTGACTGCTTCCGCCCGCGGCGCGAGGTGGCACAGGAGATCGAGTGGGCGAAGAACCGGCGCGTGTCGCCGGAGCGGTACCTCGACGAGCTCGAGCGCACCGGGCACGAGCAGCCGCTGCGCGACGCCGACCGGATGCAGCGCATCTACGCCGGCTACGAGCGCGCCAAGGCGAACGTGGGAGCATGGGACTTCGAGGACCTGCTGATCAAGCTCGCCGACCTGCTCGACGAGCGCCCCGAGGCGGCCGAGCGGCTGCGGGCACGGTTCAAGGCGATCACGGTCGACGAGTACCAGGACGTGAACCCGCTCCAGCAGGCGCTGCTCGACCACTGGACCGGCGAGTCGGGTGACATCTGCGTGGTGGGCGACGACTACCAGACGATCTACGCGTTCACGGGCGCGTCGCCGCGATACCTGCTCGACTTCCCGACGCGGCACCCCGACGCGACGGTGGTGCGGCTCGAGGAGAGCTACCGCTCGCACCCGCCGGTGCTCGAGCTGGCGAACCGGCTCGTGCCGCGCCTCGGCGGGTTCGAGAAGCAGCTGCGATCAGCGGCGCACCTGGACGTTCCCGACGCGCCCGATCCCGTCGTCGTGGCCCATGCGACGAGGGCCGACGAGGCGACCTGGGTGGCGGCGGAGTGCAGGCGCCTCCATGCACAGGGCGTGCCGTGGGACGAGATGGCGGTGCTCTACCGGATCAATGCCCGCTCGCCCGAGTTCGAGGCGGCGATGAGCGCCGCCGACGTGCCGTTCGTGGTGACGAGCGGTGCGTTCCTGCAGCGCACCGGGCCGCGTGGCGTGCTGCGCGGCCTGGACCAGCGGCGCTTCGATCCGGACGTGCCGCGCGCCGTTGGGCAGATGGCCGAGCGGATGGGCTGGCGCGAGGACGGCAAGGTCAAGGGCAGCGACGAGGCACAGACCCTGCAGGAGGACCTCACGCGCCTGCTCGACCTGGCGAGCGGCGAGCCATGGGAGGACGTCGGATCGTACGTGGACGCGGTACGGGAACGGTTCGACGTGCGCGCCGACGGTCAGGGCGTGGAGCTGCTCACGATGCATCGCGCGAAGGGGCTCGAGTGGACTGCGGTGTTCCTGCCGCGGCTCAATGCGAAGGAGCTGCCGTTCAAGTCGCGCACGAGCGAGGCCGACGTGGACGACGAGCGGCGGCTGCTGTACGTCGGCATCACGCGCGCGAAGCGCCGGGTGTACCTGTCGCGGGCGGCGGATGCGGGCGCACCGAGCTCGTTCCTCGAGGAACTCGGGATCGAGCTGCCCAGGTCGTCGACGAGCGGCGGGCGCACGGGCGGCGGCCGCAGCGGTGGCGGCTCGTCGGTGCAGCTCGACGACAGCGATCCGATGGTCGCGGCGCTGCGTGCGTGGCGCACCGAGGAGTCGCGGAAGATCGGCAAGCCGGCGTACGTCGTGTTCGACAACAAGACGATCGCGGCGATCGCGGCGACCGCGCCCGCGAGCCTGGGCGAGCTCGCCGAGGTGAGCGGCGTGGGTCCCACGAAGCTCGAGCGCTGGGGCGAGGCAGTGGTCGACGTGGTGCGCGGCGCAGGAAGCGACGGCTGACGCGCGATGGGCGACATCGATCGACTGCGGGCGTTCATCGCGATCCACCGATACGGCTCGGTCACGGAGGCAGCTCGCCGCCTGAACATGTCGCAGCCGGCCGTGAGCCAGCAGCTGCAGGCGCTCGAGGCGGTGACGGGGCG
This sequence comes from Thermoleophilia bacterium, assembly GCA_020438525.1. The sequence goes on from JAGQUL010000225.1 coordinate 2,360, forward strand.
ATCGCTGTTTCGGCGCCTTCCGCGTGGCGTGGAGCCCACGCCCGCCGGTCGAGAGCTCGCCGAGCACGTCGGCGCGCATCTCGATTCGCTCGAGGAGGCGTGGGGCCAGTGGCTCGGCCGCATGTCGACGAGCGACGACAACCCCATGCGCGGCGCGACGGTGTTCCTGGGTGGTCCGTCGGAGTTCATCGCGGGGCGCGTGCTTCCGGCGCTCGCTCCGCTCGTGTCGGCGGGGGTGCGCATGCGCGTGACCGTGGGCAACGACGCGCTCGTGGTCGCCGGGCTCGACGCGCGCGAGCTCGATCTCGCGGTGCTCACCAATCCGATCGATCGCACCGGCGTGAGCGTGGAGCCGCTCGCGCGTGAGGAGTTCGTGCTCGTGGGTGCGCCCGACGTGGCTGCCGAGCTCGGCAGCCTGGGGCGCGGTGGCAGGCGTGCGGCGCGCCAGCTCGAGCAGCTGCCGCTGCTGGCCTACGCCGAGGAGCTGCCGCTGATCCGCACGTACTGGCAGGACGTGTTCGACACCGAGCCGCAGGAGCTCGCAGCGGTCGTGGCCGACAGCCTGCCGGCGCTTGCGGCGCTCGCCGAGCGCGGGCTTGGCATCACGGTGCTGCCACGGCACGTGTGCGAGGACCAGCTCGCCACCGGGCGTCTCGTGCGCCTGCTCGAGCCGCGTGTGCCACCGTCGAGCGACCTGTTCCTGGCGTGGAGCTCCGGCTCGCGCCGCTCGCTCGCGGTCGCCGCCGCCTACGATCGCATCCACGACGTGATCGGCACCTCCCACCACTGACAGACGCCGGCCCGCCCACGCCGGGTTTCGCGTGCCAGCGTCGGAATCCGACCATCGGATGCGAAACTCCCGCTGGCCGGCGATGGGTGGCAGGCGACGGGTGGCTGTCAGGGAGCGAGGCGGGCGCGCATCCAGCGTGTGCCATGCGGGTCGACGACGACCTGGCCGCAGCGCGTGAGGCGCTCGCTGCCACCAGCGGCTGCGACGGCTGCCGTGGCGCGTGGCTGGTCGTCGTCGCCCAGCCGCAGGAAGGTGATCCGGTCGTGCATGCGCCCGGCGCGCCCCTGCCACAGCTCGAGCTCGTCGGCGACGACCCACAGCCCGCCCCACGTGTCGGGCAGCTCGATCCGTTCGGGATCGATCGCCGCTGCACGCTCGTCGAGCTCGGCGCGCCCGGCGATCGCGCGGGACTGCTCCGACGCGGCCGCACCGATGCGCGCAGCGAGCGGGCGGGATGCGAAGTACTCCGCGGCGCGGACCCGATCCACAGGCTCGACGCGCCCTGCGACGCGGAACTGGCGCGCCGGTTCCCCCGGCCACCACCAGCACAGCGACGCGTGCCCGGTCGCGAGCGCCTCTGTCGCCTTGCGGCCGGTCAGATTGGTGTAGATCGCGAACGCCGCGCGCGCAGGATCGACCTGCTTCAGCAACACCATCCGCACGCTCGGCACTCCGTGCGGCGTGCTCGTCGCCAGCGCGCAGGCATTGGGTTCGACCACGGCCGATCGGTTGGTCGCGTCGTCGAACCATGCGGCGAATGCGCGCATCGGGTCGGTGCCCACCGCCGTCGCAGTCAGCGGGGAATCGTCGTATTCGCTGCGAAGTTCGGACAGGTCGTCGCGCACGAGCCAAACCTACCCGCTGGTGCAGCGCTCGGGGGGTGGGATCGCGCCGCGCGCACGTGTATGCTCGCGGGCGCGTCGCTCGAACGGCGCGTCGAGACACGAAAGGTTTTCCGGTTCACATGCGCGTATCCGTCCTCTCCAGCATCCTGTTGCTCGTCCTTGCGGTGTTCGTCGCCGGCTGTGGCGGCCCCGAGGATTCCGATGCAGCGTTGTCTGCTGCCTGCGAGCGCCAGATTGCAGAGATCGCGAGCGAAGTCGACGAGTCCAGCACGCCGACGGCGAAGTCAACCAAGGACAAGCTCGCGGACGAGACGTTGATCGAGTGTGCCGGACAGGAAGTCATCATCGCGAGCCCGGACGACGAGAACGTCGGTGCCAGGGAAGACACGACCTTGGATGCCGGAGGCGACGCGGCGATGGGCGACGACACGAAGGCAGACGACGGCTCGGCAGCTGACGACAAGGAGGCCGGCGCGGGCGCAGCGGCGACCAAGCCGGCGGAGCTCGACCCGGCGGCCCGCGATCAGTTCTCCACCACGTGTGGCGGCTGCCACGCGCTGAGCGACGCCGGCACCTCGGGCGCGGTCGGCCCGAACCTCGACGACACGAAGATGACCGCCGACGAGATCGAGCAGCAGATCATCAACGGCGGCGGCGCGATGCCGCCGGGCCTGCTGCAGGGCGAGGATGCCAAGTCCGTCGCCGAGTACGTCGCCGGCGCTGCAGCGCAGTAGCAACGCGACCCGGTCGCGTCACAGCCCGGGCGTAGTGACGAGCGGCCAGACCGCCAGGAAGTGGCAGGTCGCGGCCGCGACCACGAGCGCGTGGAACACCTCGTGGAACCCGAAGATCTTCGGGAGCGGGTTGGGTCGCTGGAACAGGTAGACGAGCCCGCCGATCGTGTAGAGCACGCCGCCGACTGCCGTGAGCACGATCGTGGTGGGCCCCATCTTGTCGAGCGCCGGCAGCAGCAGGAGCCCGGCCCACCCCATGGCGATGTAGCTGCCGACCTGCAGCCACCGAGGCTGGTTTGCGATCAGCCAGCGCAGGGCGATCCCGATCGCGGCGAGCCCCCACATGACGCTGAGCACGATGATCCGCCACGATCCGTCGAGCAGCACGAGCGCGAACGGCGTGCACGACGACGCGATCAGCACGTAGATCATCGAGTGGTCGAGCTTGCGGATGCGGTGGTAGGCCGCGGGTCGCCACTTGATGCGGTGGTACAGGGCGCTCGTGCCGAGCGCGAGCGTGAGTCCGGCACCGTAGATCGCCGACGCCACGACCTGCACCGAAGCGGCTGCCTGGACGATCAGCACGACCATCGCCGCGATCGCGGTGATGAACCCGAGGGCGTGCGACACGCCGCGCAGCAGCGGTCGCGCGAGGTATGCCTCCAGCAGCACCGCCGCATCGTCGCGAAGGTGGGCGAGCTCGTCTCGTACGTCGTCGATCGTCATCGCTCACACGGTACCCGTTCGGAACGCGTCGCGCACGCCGTGTCCAATTCATGACATCGGGGTGGGCGACCGGTTCGGTCGGCGTTCCCGGCTCGGCGACACCAGCGAAGTACAGGCGTCTACACCGCAGCGTTGCCGGCCACCAACCCCGGCACGCACGCAGATCACAATCAGGACGTTGCCATCGTCGCTTCCGGAGCCCCGAACCTCCGCTCGCGACACTCGAACCGGAGCCCCGAACCTCCGATTCGAATCACCGCGAAGGGCCCCGAACCCCTTCTGCGGCGAGAGGATGGCATCGGACACGCGACCCCGGTCGCGCCCGCCAATTCCCAACCTCGCAGCGGGCGCGAACGGGGTCGCCATTCTTCTTCGCGCACTCCGGGCGGTCGTAGACGAACGGCCCGCGGTCCGGACGCAGGCGCGAGCGGTGTCAGGACGCCGGACGGTCGGAATCGCCCGTGTCGCCAGGATCGTCGACGATGGGCGACGACGATTCGCGCTGACGCTCCTGCCGCGCCTTCTCTGCCCCGCGGCGGCGTGACGCGCGGCGCCCGGCGAGCACCCACCAGATGGCGACCAGCACGCCGATCAGGGCGATCCCGGCGCCGTACCATGCGTAGCGAGCGTCGGCAGAGTCCGCATCGCGAGCCGCGGCAGCCTTCGTGCCGGGAAGCGGCGTGTCGGCCCAGAGCCTCGCGTCGAGTGCAAGCTTGGGCGTCTGCTCGAGGTCGTCGGCTGCGAAGGTCGTGGGCGGGCCGACGCGCAGTGCGATCCGGGCCGGCTTGGTGCCGCGACGGACGGTGATGGTCGCCGTGGCTCCGGACTCGAGCGGGATCCGCTTGATTTCCCGATATGCGATGCCGGTCGCTTCATCGACGACCGGATCGTCCGCCGATTCGCTGGGTCCGGTACCGCTACGGGTCGTGGCCGGCGTCGACGCATGGGCCTCGGCAGCGGCACTTCCCCGATCCGTCCACGACAGCGCCGGCAACTGGGCTGCGTCGTATCCACGTTCGGGCTTCTGGTCGGGCACGTAGAGCACGGCCTCGGCAGCGTTGCTGGTCGGTCGTGCCGTGACGGTGAGGGTGTCGCCCTCGTCGAGCAGCACCGAGTGGATCAGCCGGGCCGGCTCGGCGGTGCCCGCATCGATCTCGCCGCTGCCTGCATCGAGGACGAGCAGCTGGTGTGCGAGCGCGAGCGCGGGTGCGGCGAGCAGCAGCGCGAGTGCGGCGATCAGGACGAGGAGGCGGCGGCGCATCGCACCAATCCTACGCGCAGGAAGAGCGACGGGCCGGCGTGGAGGGTGCCGGCCCGTCGTGTGGGGGTGTTGGTCGACGCGCGATGGGAGGTGGCCGCGTCGGCTCGAGGATCCGTTGCCGGTTCGCCGTGGTGGGTCAGGCGACGGGCGTGGGATCGAAGGTGGTGGGGTTGGCTGCGCCGAGGATGCCCGGCTCGTCGTCGCCGATCGGGGTGTCGGGGCCGACCACGGGGTGCAGCAGCCACGGCGGCACGATGCCCGGGTTCTTGTTCGGGTTGGCCAGCCAGGGCGGGACGATGCCGGGGTTGTCGTTCTGCGCCTCGATGTACGGCGGGACGATGCCGCCGTTCTCGCCTGCGGGCTGGATGTACGGCGGGACGATGCCCGTGTTGCCGTTTCGCTGCAGTGCGGCCGCGCGAAGCGTGGTCGTGAGCGTCTCGACCGGGGTAACCGGGAGCGTCTGCATCGTGGTGAACCTCCTCGTGTGTGCTGCCCCTCTGGCAGCGACAGCCGAAGTATTTCAGGTTGATTGGACACAATGCAAGAAGATTTCAGCCGAGAATCGGTCGCTTTCGTCACTTTCGGGCCGTGAACGCACATTCAGGCGCTCGATCCTGAAAAATCTCCGGAATCCTTGATCCCGGGACTGGCGATTCCGAACATTCCGTCGGCGCGCCAGCCCGCGGCTCAGCCCCAGGACTTGCTGCGCATGCGTCGCGGCGAGCGGCCGCGCAGGTCCTTGGGCAGGCGATGCACCTCTCGGGCCACGAGGTTCACGACGCGGTCGTGGCGCTCGATGCGGCCGCGGATGCGCAGGATCGGTTCGCCGCGGATCGTGGTGCGCTCGGCCTTGTACAGCTCGGGCCCCACGATCACGTTGATCGCACCACTCTCGTCCTCGAGCAGCAGGAACACCACGCCCTTCGCGGTGGCCGGCTTCTGGCGGGCTGTGACCGCGCCCACCACGTCGATCGTGCGCCCGTGCGGGATCTCCTCGAGCGCCGTGCCCGCCGGTACCACGCTCGCGCCGAGCATCGGTCGCAGCAGCTCGACCGGGTGCGCGCGGACGCTCAGCCCCTGGGTGGCGTAGTCGAGCAGCACCTCGTCCCACATGCTGAGCTGCGTGAACTTCGGTCCGGCGGGCGCGATGATCTCGAGCGCCTCCTGCTCCCGCTGGGGTCGGGCCACCAGCCCGACGTTCCACAGCAGCGAGCGTCGCCCCTCGTCGTCCTCCACGCGCGCGAGCGAGTCGCATGCCCCGGCCATCACGAGCTGCTCGAGCTGGTTCGTGCGCAGCGGTGCACGACGAATCAGGTCCTCGATGCCGTCGAACGCGCCGCCGCGTTCGCGTTCGCGTTGCAGGGCGAGCGCGTCGGGGTAGCCGATCCCGCCGATCGTGCCGATCCCCACCCGAATGGCGGGGTGGGCACGCGCACCAGCGCGTCGTCGCCCGAAGCTTGCTGCGGCCGCCTCGCGCGCGGGAAGCTCCTCCACGGTGCAGAGCGCGTCGGACAGGTTCACGTCGACCGGCAACGCCCGAACGCCGTGGCGGCCAGCATCGCGCAGCAGCGAGTCGGGCGGATAGAAGCCCATCGGCTGCGCGTTGAGCAGGGCAGCATGGAAGTGCGCCGGGTAGTGGTGGCGCAGCCACGCGCTCTGGTAGGCGAGCAGCGCGAACGCCACGGAGTGCGCGCGCGGGAAGCCGTAGTGGCAG
>JAGQUL010000226.1 GCA_020438525.1 Thermoleophilia bacterium
GACGGGCGGCTGGCGGGCGCGTTGGAGGCGCTCGCGCTCGAGGTCGGGATCCCGCGCGCGCTCCGCGAGCGGGTCGCGTGGGCGGATGCGCTCGCTTCGCAGGTCGTGACCGAGATCGGGCTCGAGGGTTGAGCATGGGCTTGCGCGTGCAGCAGATCGGCCTATAGTGATTACTAGATAAGCGTTTGCTAACCGCACGTCGCTCGTGCGGCGCGAAAGGACAAGATGGTCCAGGCAACCAGGAAGCGCGGCCCGCGCATGACCGCGGCCGAGCGTCGCCAGTCGATCCTCGAGGCGGCGACGCGGGTGTTCGCGCGCGGCAGCTACTCGTCTGCGACCACCGCCGCGATCGCGCGCGAGGCCGGGATCACCGAGCCGGTGCTCTACCATCACTTCAAGGGCAAGGCCGCGCTGTACGGTGCCTGCCTCGAAGCTGCATGGGAGTCGCTGCGCGCCCGCTGGGAGGCGATCCTCGCCGACGAGCCCGACTCGCGCTTGTGGCTGCCGAAGGTCGCCGAAGCCGGGTTCGCCGCGCTCGACGACGAGAACGACGCGGCACGGCTCTGGCTGTTTGCGATCACCGACCTGGCCGACGACCCCAAGGCGAAGCCGCACGTGGTGGCGTTCACCAAGGGCCTGCACCAGTACATCGCAGACATGCTGGCCAGGGCCAGGGATGCCGGCGGGATCGCCGCCGACCTCGATCCGCGCGCGGAGGCGTGGATCTTCCTCTCGATCGGTGTGATGCGGTCGATGTCCCGTCGACTCGACGGCATCGTCGACGCGGACTTTCCGGCGATCGTCGCCGCCCGTCAGGCGTGGTACGCACGCGACTGACTTCGTGTGTCGGCGGCGGCCGCGGAACCGCGCGCGCTAGCGGGCCTCCGCGCCGATCACCGAGTCGCCGGCGAACGGGTCGACCGCCGGTTCCGCTCGTCGCGTGGCGACGGGGCCGCCGCCCTTGCCGACGTGCTCGGCGAGCGCCGAGTTGCGCGTGCGCGAGTCGACGGTCTTGACCGCGTGGTTGAGCGCTGCGCGCTGGCCGACGCAGACGCAGAGCTTCTGCGCGCGCGTCACTGCCGTGTTCACGAGCGAACGCGTGAGCATGATCCAGTGCGACTTCGCCACTGCGCAGATCACGGCGGGCGCCTGTGATCCCTGCGAGCGGTGCACGCTGATCGCATAGGCGAGCAGGAAGCTGTCGAGCTGGTTGCGAGGCACCTCGACGGTACGGTCGTCCTGGAACTCGATGGTGGCCAGCCCGGTCTCCGCATCCCAGTCGCGCAGCACGCCGACCTCGCCGTTCATCACTTCGAGGTCGTAGTTGTTGCGGGTCTGGATCACGCGGTCGCCGACGCGAAGGTCCTTCACGCCGAGCTTGCGACCCTCGCGGTTGAGCTTCCACTGCAGGCGCGAGTTGAGCACCTCGAGGCCGCACGGCCCCTTCTTCATCGGCGCCAGCACCAGCACGTCACGCATCGGGTCGAGCCCGTACTTCTTCGGGATCCGCTCCGCCGCGAACTCGACGATCGTGCGAGCCACGTCGTCGGCCTCGTTGCGGTGCACGAAGAAGAAGTCGTCGTCGAGCTCCTCGGGGTCGATGCCGAGCTCCACGCTCGCGTCGGAGCGGTTGCGGTACGGCTCCTCGCCGCCCACGATCCGATGCGCGTTGCGCACGATCATCGACCGCGCTGCCTGCCGGAAGATCTCCGTCAGTCGGACGCTCGGCACGCAGCCCGACGCGATCAGGTCGTCGAACACCTTGCCCGCCCCGACGGGTGGCAGCTGGTCGGCGTCGCCGACGAGCACGAGGTGCGTCGTGGGGCCGATCGCACGCAGCAGCGCGTCGGCGAGCCGGAGGTCGACCATCGAGGTCTCGTCGACGATCACGAAGCGGGCGGTCAGCGGATTGCCCTCGTCGTGGAGGAACCCGCCCTCGTTCGGTGCCCACTGCAGCAGGCGATGGATCGTCTGCGCCTTGGCGCCGGTCGCCTCCTGCAGCCGCCGCGCCGCCTTGCCGGTCGGCGATGCGAGCAGGTACCGCTGCTGCTCGGCATCCAGCGTGAGGTCGGCGCCCTCGATCACCTGCAGCAGCAGCTTCACGAGCGTGGTCTTGCCGGTGCCGGGCAGGCCGGTGATCAGCGACACGCGCGAGGCCATCGCGTTCTCGATGGCGGTCCACTGGCCGTCGTTGGGCACGAAGTCGCCGGTCGTCGGTCGCTCCGGGAGCTCGACGTCGACCGAGGGGAGGGTCGACAGCAGCTCGCGCACGTTGCGCGCGAGTCGCTGCTCGATCCAGTACGTCTCGCGCTGGTAGTAGCGGCGTCCGTCGTCGGACATGTCCATCACGAGCTTGTTCTCGCGCACGAGGTCGCCCAGCTGCGCCGCCACGATCGAGTCGAGGCGAGCCATCTGGTCCTCGTCGAGCCCGCCGTCGGCATACGCACCGTCGAGCCCGTCGAAGAACAGGTTGTCGCGCACCATCGCCGAGAGCTCGACGTCGGTCAGGAAGCAGTGGCCCTGGCCCTCGGCCTCCTGCAGGCAGTAGACGATGCCTGCCTGGATCCTGCGCGGGCTCTCGAGCGGCACGTTCATGTTGCGCGCGATCCGGTCGGCGATCCGGAACCCGATGCCGCGGATCTCGACCATGCAGTAGGGGTCTTCGGTGAGCCGTTCGAGCGCGGTGTCGCCGTACTGCTTGTGGATCTTCGCCGCGATGCCGGTGGTCACGCCGTGCGAGGTGAGGAACAGCATCACGCGACGCACCGCGCGCGCCTCCTCCCACTTGGCGATGATCTCGCGGATCTGCTTGGCGCCCATCTTGCGGCCGCTCGGGGTCTTGACGGTGAACAGCACCTGCGGATCCGCATCGATCTTCTCGAAGGTGTCCTCGCCGAGCGTGTCGACGATCGCCTTGGCCCAGACCGGGCCGATCCCGTGCACGCTCGACTCGAGGTACGCGACCATGCCCTGCAGCGTGTGCGGCTGCGTTGCCTCCGCATGGTCGACCTGGAACGACCAGCCGTGCTCGTGGTGCTGCTGCCACTTGCCCGTGCAGCGCAGGTGTTCGCCCACGTGCACGTGCGCGAGTCCTCCCTTGAGCACGATCCGCTCGCCGCGCTCGTCGAGCGCGCGGAGGATCGCGAACGTGCCGTCGTTGTTGGCGTACACCACGGCGTCGACCGTTGCGGTGACATCGGTCGCGGATTCGTCGGCGGGCGCGGGCGGCAGGGCTCGACGGCGCCACTCGTCGGCGCCGGGCTTGCCACGGCGGCTGCCGGATCGGGTGCGCTTGGGGGCGGCGGACATCTGACGCATTGTACGAACCTCCGGGGCTGCACCGGTTGCGCGGGGCGAGCGCGACGATGCGTGGGCTCACCACACACGTAAGCGCGCGCGTCGGATGCAGCGAGCGAACCTGGTCGAATCTCGGACGGAACCTCGATCGGCGATTGAGGGTTCGACCCGCACCAGACCGTGGAATTCCCGCTCGTTGCACAACTATCCGGCCAGTGCCGAGTCCTCCCCCTTGAGCGGGGTGGGTGCGGCGCGTGTCGTTCATCAGGCAGCGAGCACGGAGCGCCCAAGGTTGATGCGGCGCCGAGATGCACGATTGCCGAGCGGTTTCGGCCGAGCGGTGTATCGGGTTTGTCGGCATCGTGGACGAAGGCGCCACCGGCTCGCTGCACCTCTTCCCGGGGCCTTCCGGCCGAAGCTGCCGGTTACCGGACCGACCGGTACGCGAACGAACGTCGCATCACGGCCGACGATGCGCTACGTTGTGCGGATACGCCGGGCCAGCCGCCCGCAGGCAATCCCGGCCCTTCTCGCGTCGGATCGACGCAGCCTCCCACCAGTTCTCCATCACATGTCACCGTATCCCGTTCCCGCGCCGACGAGCGTCGTCGCGCGCATCCGTCGTTTCCTGTCGTCGCCCCGCCTGCTCGTCGTCGAGCTGCTCGCGGGCCTCGTCGTCGCGCTCGCGCTCATTCCGGAGGCGATCTCGTTCTCGCTGATCGCCGGCGTCGATCCGCGCGTCGGCCTCTACGCCTCGTTCACCATGGCGGTGGCGATCGCGTTCACCGGCGGTCGCCCCGCGATGATCAGCGCCGCGACGGGCGCGATGGCACTCGTGGTCGTCTCGCTCGTGCGCGACCACGGCGTCGAGTACCTGCTCGCGGCAACGATCCTCGCCGGCGCAGTCCAGGTATGCCTCGGCTCGCTCGGCGCGGCACGCGTGATGCGGTTCGTCCCGGCATCGGTCATGACCGGGTTCGTCAACGCGCTCGCGATCCTCATCTTCCTCGCGCAGCTGCCCTACCTGCGCCACGTTCCCGCGAGCGTCTACGTGCTCGTGCTCGCCGGGCTCGCGATCATCTACCTGTTCCCGTTGCTGACGCGCACGGTGCCTGCGCCGCTCGTCGCGATCGTGGCGCTCACCGCGTTCGTCGTGCTCGCCGGGGTCGACGTTCCGACCGTCGGCGACCAGGGGCAGCTGCCCGACACGCTCCCGTGGATCGGGATCCCGGACGTGCCGTTCTCGCTGGACACCCTGCGGATCATCCTTCCCTACTCGCTCACCCTCGCTGCCGTGGGCCTGCTCGAGTCGCTGCTGACCGCGCAGCTCGTCGACGACATCACCGAGACCGGGTCCGACAAGGACCGCGAGTCGCGCGGCCAGGGCATCGCCAACATGGTCACCGGGCTGTTCGGCGGCATGGCCGGCTGCGCGATGATCGGCCAGACGATGATCAACGTGAAGGTGAGCGGCGCGCGCACGAGACCATCGACGTTCGCTGCGGGATCGATGCTGCTCGTGCTCGTGCTCGCGCTCGGCGGGGTGGTGGCGATCATCCCGATGGCCGCGCTCGTCGCGGTGATGGTGCTCGTGTCGATCTCCACGTTCGACTGGCACAGCATCGCGCCGCACACCCTGCGCAGGATGCCCCGGGGGGAGACGACGGTGATGGTCGCCACGGTGGTCACCACGGTCGCCACGCACAACCTGGCGATCGGCGTGGGCGTGGGCGTGGTCACCGCGATGGCCGTGTTCGCGCGCCGCGTCGCACACATGGTCGACGTGGAACGGCTGCTCGATCCGGACGGAACGACGGCGATCTACCGGGTCACGGGCGAGCTGTTCTTCGCATCGGATCGGGAGTTCATCACCGCGTTCGACTACGCCGGCGACCCGCCCACGGTGATCATCGACCTGTCCGACGCGCACGTGTGGGATACCTCCGCGGTCGCGGCGCTCGACGTGATCGAGCACCGCTACGCAAGCCACGACGTGCACGTCCGCATCGAGGGGCTCAACGAGCGCAGCGAGCAGCTCCGCCAACGGCACGGCGGCCGGCTCGTCGCGACGCACTGAGCCTGCGTCGAGTCCGCCGTCGCCCCTAGGCTCGTGCTTCTCGACCATCGGTCGAGCCCGGTGCCGTGCAGCGGCCCCGGCCTGCACCACGAGCCCCAGGAGGCACCAGTGACGACAGTCCACTCGCTCGGATCGAAGCTCCTCGCCGAGTTCATCGGTACGTTCTTCCTGATCGCCGCCGGCCTCGGCGTGTTTCTCAACACCGGCGACCTGCTGGCCACGGCATTCGCGCATGGGCTTGCGATCGCGATCGGCGTGACCGCGATCGGGCACGTGAGCGGGGGTCACCTCAATCCGGCCGTGACGAGCGCGATGCTCGTGTTCAGGCAGATCTCGCTCGTCGAAGCGATCGCGTACGTCGTCGCCCAGTTGTCGGGTGCCTACGTCGCCGCGCTGTGCATCATGTGGGGGTGGGACACCGACGGCAGCGGCCTGACTGGCGCGACTCCGGCGCTCGCCGCCGGCCTCGGCGTCGGCAACGGCATCCTGCTCGAGCTGATCGCGACGTTCCTGCTCGTGTGGACCGTGTTCGCTGTCGCGGTCGATCGAGACGGTGCGTTCTTCAAGGTCGCCGGGCTGCCGATCGGGTTCGCCGTGACGACCGGCATCCTCATGATCGGCGGCGCGACCGGCGCAGCGCTCAACCCCGCCCGCTGGTTCGGCCCGGCGCTGCTGACCGGCACGTGGAACGACGCGGTCGTGTGGATCGTCGGTCCGATCGCCGGCGGCATCCTGGCCGGCGCCGCGTACCTGTACGGCGTCAAGCCTCGCCTCGCGGGGGCGGCGGCAGCGCCCGACACGGTCTGACGCACCCGTCGCCGACGACCATCGAGACCTCGCGGGTCCGGCTCGAGTTC
>JAGQUL010000227.1:0-4914 GCA_020438525.1 Thermoleophilia bacterium
ATCGGAGCGCTTCGCGGGCCCGCTGCTCCGGCGGCCACCGCCGAGGTCGCCGAGGTTGCAGCGGAGGGCGCCGTGAAGGCCGCACGCCCGGGACTGCTCGAGCAGCTGCGCACTGCCGGCGCCGGTCTCGGGTCGCTTCGCGGCCCGGCTGCAGAGGCAACGGTCGGGCTCGCCGACGACGCCGCGCGAGCCGCCGAGACCGTCGCGCACTCCGTGCGCCCGGGGCTCGTCGAGCAGCTGATGGAAGCGGCGAAGGTCGCGACGAAGGTGCGTCCCTGACGCACCGACTGCCTGGGACGGGGCACGACGATGGAAACACGAACACGGGACATGCTCTTCGGAACCGGCCGCGGCCAGGGCGACCTGCGCGGCACGTTCGCGCCGCGCGGGATGGCTGCCGCCGAGGGTGAGAAGGGCTCGATCCTCTCGACCTTCAAGGGCTTCGGCAGCAGCGGCAAGGGCCGCGAGAAGGGCCTGGAGCTCATGGAGCGCTTCGGGCTGATCTCGAGCGAGCAGCGCGCCGCGAACGGCCCCGTCGCTGATGCGGCCGCGGGGCAGGTTCGCGGGTTGATGGGTGCCGAAGGCGGGGCCGCGGCAGCCGTGACCGGCGCCGGGCAGGCCGCCGAGTACGCCAACCCGGTGTACCACGGCGTCTACGCACAGATGCTCATGCAGCAGACCGGGTTCGTGCCGCCGCTCGCAAGCGCCGAGCCCGCTGCAACGCGCACGCTCATGGAGGTGGCGCCTGAAGGGGCGGCCGCTGCTGCGAGCGAGGTTGCCGGCGGACCGAGCGCCGCGATCGCCGACGCCGCAGCACAGGGTGCCGACGACCTCGCCTCGCTCGAGATACGGCTGGTCGAGGCGTTCCAGCGCCTCGCCGACCTGCCCGACGAGCAGAAGCTCGCCACGGTCGCGCGCGCAGTCGACGCAACCGCCGATGCCGGGCACGGCGCCGGATCGTTCGCGGTGCTCGGCGAGGCGATTGCCAGCCGCCCGCTCGACGTGGCGATCCAGGCGATCAACGAGTCGGTCGATCACACGCTGCAGGCCGCGGCCCCGGTCGCCGACGACGTCGCGAAGGCGGCCACGCCGCTCGCCGACGAGGTGGCGAAGGTCGTCGCACCCGCATCCGAGGCGCTCGCGCACGCAGCAGCGCCGGTCGCAGACGACGCGGCCAAGGTCGTCGCCGCCGCAACGCCAGAGGTCGTTGAGGCAGCCGTACCCAAGGTCGTGGACGCGATCGTTCCGCGCGTTGTCGAAGCCGCCGTGCCGAAGGTCGTGGAGGCCGCGGTTCCGAAGGTCGTCGAGGCGGCGGTTCCGGCGCTCGCGCACTCCGGCTCGACGCGCTCCCTGCTGATCGGCGCATCCGATGCACTGCACGGCGTGATGCCGTTCGCCGCGGGCGTGGACGACACGCTGCGCCTGCTCTCCCACATCCGCTGACCGCGGCCCCGGCGGGTACGCGTAACGAAGCTCCGGCCCTGCCCAACTTTCGTTACGTGCGTGCGTGCTCTCGTCTGCGCGTGCTCTCGTCTGCGCGTCCGCGCCGAGGTAACGAAGTTGGGCGTGTGACCCGATTTCGTTGCGCGGGTGCGTGAAAATCGGGTGCGCGCAGCCGCACGAGGGGGTACCGCGGCGCGGGGCTCAATCGGGGGGGCTGCGGGGCGGGGCGGCGCGTGGCGCGCTATGGCAGCGCGGTGGCGACGAGGCGCACGGTGCCGCCGTAGGAGCCGGGCAGCGGCTGCTGGCCTGCCACCGCGGCAACCGCGAACGTCGCGGTGAACGGATCGTTGCTGACCGGCGCGGTCTGCTGCGCGATCACCATGCCGGTGCTCGGGATTCCGCTGAACAGCTCGCCCTGCTGGCCACCGCTCGTGACCCACGGCGAGCCCGTGAATGCCACCGCGGCCTCGCTGTCGGTCGCCGGATCGCCGATTGCCACGCCGAACTGCGTCGCGTCGGGTATGGATGCGGCCGGCACGAGCGGCGAGGTCGCCATGTCGGGGATCGAGCCGGCCGAGCCCTGCAGCAGCGGCGCCGCACCGGGGTTCGACATCTGCACCTCGTACCCGGTCGGGTTCGTGGTCGTGACCAGCCACTTCAGCGAGCCGGCCTGTACGTCGGAGCCCGACAGCTCGCCCAGGTCGAGCACCTTGGTGGCACCGGTGGTGAACGTCACGTCGCTGCACGCGTCCGTGTCGATCGGTGCCAGCGCGGCGGTGCAGAGCGGCGGATCCGCCGACTTCGCGGTCGGGTCGGTCAGCGCCAGCATGCCCACCACGGTCGCGCTTGGCGTCTGCGTGGAGGTGGTGGCCCCGAACCCGGTCGCACCCGCAAGAATGCACGCACACGCAAGCAGCACGAGAACGCCCGGAAGGGCGACGTGCCTGCGTGGCCTGCGTGCGAGGGCATGCGTCATCAGGGCTCCTATCGGCAGCTCCCGCCGGGAACTGTAGGGCTACGCGCCCTCGACACGAGCATTCGCAAGCCTGTATGATCCCTCGTCGCTGCCCGGACCGGGACGCGCATGCGTGCGCCACAGTCCCGCCCGGACGCTCGAACCCCCGATGCGAAGGCACCCATGAAGACCTACAGCCCCAAGCCCCGCGAAGTCCGCCAGGACTGGTACGAGGTCGACGCGACCGGCAAGACGCTGGGCCGTCTGGCGACCGTGATCGCGGACACCCTGACCGGCAAGCGAAAGCCGCAGTATGCGCCGCATGTCGACACCGGCGACTACGTCGTGGTCACCAACTGCGACAAGATCCGCGTCACGGGCAACAAGCTCCAGCAGAAGATCTACTACCGCCACTCGGGCCACACCGGTGGCCTCAAGTCGCGCACCCTGCAGGAGCAGCTCGACCGGCATCCCGAGGACGTCATCCGCAACGCGGTCAAGGGCATGCTCCCGCGCAACCGCATGGGTGCCAAGCAGCTGACCAAGCTCAAGATCTACCAGGGTGCCGAGCACCCGCACGCCAACTTCAACCCCAAGCCGCTGCCCGGCTTCGACAAGTAGGACCCGCCCCGATGGCTGACGAGAACGTGAACGAGCAGGACGAGGCTGCTGCAGAGGCCGCTCCGGCCGAGGCCGCTGCCGAGACCGCCGCCGCCGAGCCGAAGGCGGAGGAGACCACTGCCGCCGACGCCAAGGCCGATGCCGAGGACACCTCCTCCGGCACCAGCGAAGGCACCAGCGAAGGCACGAGCGAGGGCACGTCGTCCTCGTCGGCCGACGAGGCCCAGGCCGAGGTCGACCTCGAGGCCCTCAAGGCCAAGGTCGCCAAGCCGGCCAAGGACGCCCGCTACGCCGCCACCGGCAAGCGCAAGCGCTCCGTGGCCCGCGTGATCCTCACCGCCGGCGACGGCACCTTCCTGATCAACGCCAACTCCAAGGGCGAGGGTCGCACGCTCGAGCAGTACTTCAACCGCGAGAGCCACCGCACCGCAGTGCTCGAGCCGCTCGTGGTCGCCGGCGCGATGGGTGCCTACAACGTCCGCGTGCGCACGCACGGCGGCGGCATCACCGGTCAGAGCGACGCGATCCGCCACGGCATCGCCAAGGCCCTGAGCGAGATCGATCCCGCGCTGCGCACGCAGCTCAAGGGGCGCGGCTTCCTCAAGGTCGACACGCGCCAGGTCGAGCGCAAGAAGGCCGGCTTCAAGAAGGCCCGCAAGAAGCCGCAGTTCAGCAAGCGCTGATCCTGCGAGCATCGATTCCTCGAGCGCCTCGGCTCCGGCCGGGGCGCTCGTCTCTTCTCCAGCGCCCGGTCACCACACGAGCTCGGCCGCAGCGGTCGCGCTCGTCGTGGCGTCGCCCGGCGCACGCTCGATCAGCGCCAGCCCGGCGTGGATGCGACCGAGCTCGGCGTAGTCGGGGTAGTTGAGAAATCCGCCGCTCTCGTCCGTGATCGGCCCGTTCACGCGCGCGAGGTTGCGATCGACCAGCTCCCGGGTCTCGTCGACCACAAACTCGAGCGAGCCGGCCCCCGCGCGGGCGTCGTCGAGCGATCGTCGCGCATCGACGAGGATCGGCCGCACCTCGTCGACCGTCGCGCTGCCCGTGCGCGCAACCTCGCCGAGCGCCTCGACCGCCATCGCCAGGCGCGTCGCGGCATCGGGCTCGACCGGCAGCAGGTCGCGGCGTCGAACCAGCATCAGCCCAAGGGCGGGCGACGACGACCCGCGCGTGCGCCGTGCCGCCAGCTCGCTGCTGATCCAGCCGGCACGCGCGGTCGGGTCGGCCGGCACGGGTGCGAGCGTGATCGCCTCGTCGAGCATCGGCCATCCCACCCACGAGTCGCTGATCGCGCGGCCGCTCGCGACACGCTCGGCCATGAGCGCCGCGTCCACTGCGCTGCCGATCGGACGCAGCCGGTGCGGCCGTGCATCGCCGAGCGCGATCAGCCCATGCAGCGCGTGCAGCTGGTGGCGCGACAGGTCCGGGCGCGGCGTGGCGAGGATCTCGTCGAGCACTCGCTCGCGTGCGCCGGGCGTGGGGTACAGGGTGCGCACCCGGGCGGAGTCGATCGTGTCCCAGCCATCCCATCCCATGGGCGACCAGCCGCGAGCAGCCAGGTCGCTGCGTCGGGTCGACAGGGCGTCGACGAGCGCGGCCGAACCGTCGTCGGCCATCGCGCTTCGTGCCAGCTGCAGCAGCTCGTCCCACTGCGCGGGCGCGAACAGCCGATCGTCGGCTGCCAGCAGCGCTCGGAATGTCGCGGAGTCCACCATCTCGTCCCTGCCTGCATGTCGAGCGGGGGACGAGCCCGCGCGCGGTGCGCGGGAGCCGATGCGCAACATTGGACACGACAGGCAGCACCTGCGGACGGATCACCAGCGCAGCAGGTCGCTCTCGTCGACGCCCGCTGACGGCCCGGGCTTCGGCGCCACGACGTCGATGCGATCGAACAG
>JAGQUL010000227.1:5040-7836 GCA_020438525.1 Thermoleophilia bacterium
TCGGCTCCAGCGGCTCCCACGACTCGAGCGACTGTCGCGACACCTCGAGCGCGGCGCGGGCCGACGTGGTCGCGGGCGCGTCGGCGTAGTCGGTGAGCAGGTCGTTGGCGATCCGCACTCGATCGTGCTCGCTCAGGTCGTCGGGCAGCAGGTCCGGGCGCTCGTGCAGCAGCGTCTGGAAACGAGGATCGGTCGGCTGGTCGCTCGTGTATGCCCGCAGCTGGTCCCGGAACCATGCGTTGCGGTCGGCCCTGGAGCTCGGCAGCGACCGTTCGAGGCGTGCCGCCTCGAGCGTCCGTGTGGCGATCGGCGCGGGAACTACGGTCTGGCCGCGCTTCAGCAACTCGGCCTCGGTGGCCATCTCACGCTCCGGACGCAGGAGGAGCGGACGCATTCCCGCAGGCAGCTGGCGCATGCCGTCGAGGTCACGGATGTCCTGCGGTTCGAGCCGCTCCGTCGGGATCTCGACGATCGTCTCGAAGCGCGCCCGAACGTCGGCCGCCGACGCGTAGTTCGCCTGGACGTGGAGCTTGTTCAGGAGCTCGTAACCGTACCAGTCCGCCCTCGGGTGGAGGTCGCGGTCGAAGTACTCGGCTACCGTCGCGAGGTCCGAAGCGGCCTGGTCGGGCGTGATCCCACGCAGGGTGAGGGCGTCGGGACGCAGGTCGTCGGGAAGGGCGGCAAGCCGCGAGAGCGTGCGCAGGTCGCCCGCCGACGGTCGATCCGTGGCGCCGCGGAACAGGTCGAACAGCGCGGCTTCGGCCGACGTCCGATCGGGCCACTGCCGTCTCGGATCGAGCCAGACGAACGTGTCTCGGCCGACCCAGTCGGACGGGAGCGGCGTGCCAGCGGTGACACGTTCCGCCCGGAGCGCAGCGTCGCTCGGCACGGTGGTGCCCCGCAGGAGGTGGGCCATGTCACGACGGCCGACGAGGCCGTTGAAGTCATGCAGGTCCTGCCCGGTGAGCTCGTGATCGGCAGTTCGGGCAATCGCCCGCAGTCGAATGCTCGCGTTCCGCTCGGTCGGGAATCGCTCGGTCGTCGCGAGCCGGTCGAAGGTGTTCCAGCCGTGCCAATTGGGGCTCGGTCGGGTGGAGTCGCCGAAGCAGTACGATGCCGCGTTGTGCAGGAGGCACGCATCCGCGTCGTCGAGCTGGGTGGCGCGTAGATGCGCCGGGGCGTTCGCGAGGTCCTCGAGCTGGATGCACGCGTCGCGATCGAGCGCGCCCGCCCCGGCCTTGAGCATCGACGAGAGCCGCGCGGTCTCGGTCGCGCGTACCTCTTCGTCGAGGCCCGCCACGACCCGATCGGACAGCTGCTCGATGCTTCGAGCGGTGGCCGAGCCCGCACGATAGAGCTCGATCGTGCTCATCTCGATGTCGCTGCGCACCTGCGGCAGCATCGTGGTCAGCTCCCGCACGCCCCGCCTGGACTGTGCCGCGGCGATGGCACGATCGATCCCGTCGATCGCGGTCGTGAGCTGCGACGCACCCGTCGCCGCATCGCCACGGAGCGTGGCTTCGACTTCGTGGAGCGAGGTGCGTGCAGTGCGGAGCTGGTCCTGCACCGTCGCGCGCGCCGCGCGCGCGCCGAACCGCGGTATCGGCGTGCTCGCCGCAGCATCGATCGACTGCAGAGCACGAACGATCGATTCCGATACCGATCGCGCATCCACCGGATGAACCCTCCCCGCTCGCGACGACGCTCGCGCCCCCGAAGCCCGGCTCGTCTTCCTGATTGTCGAGCCCGTCCCGCCGCGCGTTCCAGCCCGGTAGTGTTCGAGGGCACGCGAGGAGGAACCATGGCACGAGAACTGTTCGGCACCGACGGCATACGCGGGGTCGCCAACCGCGAGCTCACCTGCGAGCTGGCGCTGGCGATGGGTCGCGCGGCGACGCTGTGGGTCGGTCCGCACTCGCGGAACGTCAAGCACCCGCGCGTGATCATCGGTCGCGACACGCGCCGCAGCGGCTCGATGCTCGAGGCGGCGTTTGCAGCGGGCGTGTCGAGCGTGGGTGGCGAGCCGGTGTTCCTGGGGATCGTGCCGACCCCGGCGGTGGCGCTCACGGTCGAGCTCGAGCGTGCCGACCTGGGCGTCGTCATCAGCGCGTCGCACAACCCGTTCGACGACAATGGCCTCAAGGTCTTCGGTCGCGACGGCTTCAAGCTCCCCGACGAGGTCGAGCTGGAGCTCGAGGCGCTGATGGAACGTGGTGGCGCGCCGGTCCTGGCGCGCGGCGCGGCGCTCGGTCGGGCGCGCCGGGTCGAGGACGCGGTCGGGCGCTACGTGACCCACCTCAAGAGCCTTCTCGACAAGAAGTACGACCTCGACGGCATGAAGATCGTCGTCGACTGCGCGAACGGCGCTGCCTACAAGGCCGCGCCGACGCTGCTGCGCGAGCTCGGCGCCGAGGTGATCGCGCTGGGCGATGCGCCCAACGGCCTGAACATCAACCGGGACTGCGGGAGCCTGCACCCCGAGCTCGCGGCGCGGACGGTCGTGGCGACGGGCGCGGACCTCGGCATTGCGCTCGATGGCGACGCCGACCGGCTCATCCTGATCGACGAGCGTGGCAACGTGGTCGACGGCGACGCGGTCCTCGCGCTGTGTGCGCTGCACATGAAGAACGAGGGCGAGCTGGCCAACGACACCGTGGTCGCCACGGTCATGAGCAACATGGGGCTGGAGCGCGCGCTGCACCACGATGGCGTGAAGGTCGAGCGGACCCAGGTCGGCGACCGCTACGTCGTGCAACGCATGCGCGAGGGCGGCTTCAACTTCGGCGGCGAGCAGTC
>JAGQUL010000228.1:0-293 GCA_020438525.1 Thermoleophilia bacterium
CCCGTTGCCGTCCTGCTCGAAGGCCGGGGTGAGCTCGCCGCTGCGCGCGGCGCGCTCCTCACGGCGGGCGACGCGCTGGGAGTGCTTGGCAGTGCCGCGGGGGCGCGCCGTGTCGCTGGTGCGGTCAGCGGAGGCCGAGGCGGCGGTGCGGGCCCTGCCGGGCTCGGGGGTGAGTCGCTGGGTGGCGCCGGTGCGCATCTGGTGGAGCAGGTCGGTGGGCAGGCCGAGCTCGATCAGCAGGCCCTCCACGATGCTGCGCTGCTTGGGCGTGACGAGCGTCACGGCGGTGCCGG
>JAGQUL010000228.1:358-12376 GCA_020438525.1 Thermoleophilia bacterium
GCGTGATCCGGTCGAGGTCCATGCCGCGGGCGAACACGTCGGTGGCGACGAGCACGTCGCAGGCGCCGGACTGGAAGCGCCGGTACTCGGCGAGCCGTTCGGGCTGGGTCATGCCGCCGTGGATCTTCGTGGCGCGCACCCCCGATTCGACGAGCGTGGACGCGAGGTTGTCGGCACCCTTCTGGGTGCGCACGAACGCGACCGCGAGGTCTCGGTCGAGGTCGCGCAGCAGCTCGACGAGCGTGTCGGTCTTGTGGTGCGAGGCGGTTGCCACCAGCAGGTGCTCGATCTCGCCGCCCGCGCCAGGCACGTCGTCCCGCTCGATCCGGACGGGGTCGTTGGTGAGGCGCTTGGCGACCGAGCCGACCTTGCCCTCGAGCGTGGCGGAGAAGAGCATCGTCTGGATGCGGCGCGGCATCGCGCGCACGATCTCCTCGACCTGCGGCGTGAAGCCCATGTCGAGCATGCGGTCNNGCGGTCGGCCTCGTCGAGCACGAGCGTGGTGGCCTGCGACAGGTTCACCTGCCGGCTGCGCACCAGGTCGACGAGCCGCCCCGGGGTGGCCACGATGATCGGTGCGGACGCGGCGGCCTTGGCCTGCTTGTGGCCGTGCCCGCCGCCGTAGACCGCGACGCATCGCAGCTGCAGCGACCACGCGATCGGCACGAGCTCGTCGCGGACCTGGATCGCGAGCTCGCGGCCGGGAACGAGGATCACGGCGCTCGGCGTGCGCTCGCCGCGCGGCAGGCGGGCGATGATCGGCAGCCCGAACGCGAGCGTCTTGCCGGAGCCGGTGGGCGACTTGACGAGCACGTCGTGCCCCTCCGCGGCAACCGGCACCACCGCCTGCTGGATCGGGAACGCGTGGGTGAGACCGGCGCGCTCGAGCGCCACGGCGGTGTGCGGGTGCACCTCGTCCATGTCGCCGAAGCGGATCGGCGACGGGGCGGTGGCGGCGGTGGCAGGGGTCTCGTCCATGCACACAGGGTCGCATGCGCGTCGAGCCCGCACGCGAGCGCGGCCGTGCGCGAGGCCGCATGGGCAGCGAATGTGGCCGCTCGGGCCGCTCGGGGCTTCCTGCCACCGACTTCGACGGGCACGCACACCACGGATTCGCGCCGCTTCGTGGTCGGTGTGGACGCGGCTGCACGCCGCTCAAGCCGGCGGCTGGGAATGCCGATTGATGACCGATGGCGATTCGGCAGCTCACCTGGCGTCGCGCGCGACCGTACGCGACCGCGTTCGCGGCTGCGCTCACGTGTGCGTGCGCGATGCTCGCGTCGACCAGCCGAACAGCCCATTCGAGCTCGGCAAGCGTGACCGTGACTCTGGACGTGGCGAGCTCGACCTCCATCGACGGCGCGACCGGCTGCAGCTCCGGGTCGAGTGGCGTGACGTCGTTCGGATCGATCCCGGCCGGTACGAAGTACGTCAGCTCCGGCACCTGCACGATCGAGTTCGGATCGACCAACGACACGTCCATGCTGCTCGCGTACCAGTCCGACCAGGGCGGGGTCGCCGGATGGAGCCCGACCGTCGGCGACCTCGACACGAGCTTCTCGAGCGGCGACGGCTCGGACGGGGTCGCATACGTCGACTTCGCGGGCAACGCCGACGTCGCCGACGACATCGCGGTCATGGATGACGGTCGGATCGTGCTTGGCGGCTACACCGACGGCGGCAGCCATAACATGGCGGCGGCGCGGCTGCTCGCCGACGGCACGCCCGACAACTCGTTCAACACGAACGGGCGCAGCGAAATCTCGTTCGCGGCGGGCGACGATGACGCATGGGCGGCGGACGTGCAATCCGACGACAAGGTGGTGCTGTGCGGCTCGACGGCCGGCGGGGCTCGGATGTCGCTGATGCGCATGACCGCCGGCGGCCTGATCGACAACTCGTTCGGCGGCACCGGCAAGGTGCAGCCGACGTTCAACAACACCGACTGGTGCGGCGACGTGATCGCGATGGACGATGGCCGGATCCTTGCAGTCGGCGGCACGTGGGACACCGTGGACAACGACATCGCAGTCGCACGCCTGCTCTCCGACGGCCAGCTCGACCCGGACTTCGGCACGGGCGGGCGGTACGTCCTCGACTACGAATCGGCAAACGAGCGGGAAGCTGCAGAGGCCGCAGCCATCCAGCCGGACGGAAAGATCGTGGTGGTCGCGCACTCCGAGTTCTACGGCGACGTGCTGGTCGCGCGACTGAACGAGAACGGCACCGTCGACAACTCGTTCGGAGGCGGGTGGGCGCGCTTCGACATGGGTGGCGGTGTCGACGAGGTTGCCGCGGTCAGGCTGCAGGAAGACGGCAAGGTCGTGATCTTCGGCTTCACCGACGCGGCAGGCAACGACGACATGTACGTCGCACGGCTGCTCGCGACCGGCGGGTTCGACCCCTCCTTCGGAGGCGGCAACGGCTATGTCGCCATACCGGTCGGCTCCGGCAACGACAAGGCGCTGGACGGCATCATCCAGCCCGATGGCTCGTACCTGATCGCAGGCACGGCCTATGGAGCGAACGACGACGTGGCGGTCGCACGCGTGCTCGAGGACGGAACGCTCGACGACTCGTTCGGCACGGCGGGCATCGCAACCTACGACCTGAGCGGCGCCTCCGACACCGGCCGTGCACTCGCGTTCACGAGGGACGGACGGCTGCTCGTCGCCGGAACCGCCGCGAACGCCACGAGCGACATGATGGTCTTCCAGCTCGACCAGCTTGACCAGTTCGACGACTACGCCGACGGGTCGACCGACTGGGACGCCGGGCGAAGCACATTCGGCGCCTGCCTCGATGGGGTCGGGCTCGGCGCGACGGTCGACGTCGACACATGGGTGACGACCGGGTCATGCACATCGGTCGATACGGACCCGTGGAACGCGATTGCTCCTGACGCAACCGACCCCTCTGCAGTCATCGCGAAGGCCCCGACGAGCGTGGATACCGCCGTCGCGCAGATCAGGTTCGGAGTTCGCACCGCGGCCGACCAGCAGACCGGACGGTACATGGCACCGATCACGTTCGAGACCGTCGCCCCCTCGCTGTGAGGGGCATGGCCGCGTAGGATCGCGCGAGTGCGTGCGCCGCCGGGAGGACTCACGGGCGCGCGCGTGACGAAAGGACGCGCGTGGACTTCCTGCAGCCGACCAGCCTCGACGAGGCGCTCGCCATGAAGGCGGAGCGATCCGAGGCGACGCCCATCCAGGGCGGCACCGACCTGATGGTCGACATCAACTTCGATCGCGAGCGGCCCGACGCGACGCTCGACCTCAACCGCGTGCCGGAGCTGCTCGAGATCGAGACCGACCCGGGCGACGACCACGTCTGGGTCGGTGCCGGCGTCCCCTACCTTCGGATCATGCGCGAGCTGCAGACCGAGGCCCCCGGCCTGTGCATGGCCTCGCGCACCGTGGGCTCACCACAGATCCGCGCACGCGGAACGCTCGGCGGCAACCTGGGCACCGCCTCCCCCGCCGGCGACACGCTGCCGATGCTCGCCGCCGCCGGCGCGAGCGCCGAGGTCGCATCGAGCGCGCGCGGCACGCGCGAGATCCCGGTCAGCGAGTTCATCGTGCGCCCGCGCCACTCCGCGCTCGAGCCCGACGAGCTGATCACCCGCGTTCGCGTTCCGCGCGCCCGCGGACCGCAGCAGTTCGGCAAGGTCGGCCAGCGCAACGCGATGGTGATCTCGATCGCCTCGTTCGGGCTCGCGCTCGACGCCACCGCGCGAACCGTCGGCACCGGGATCGGCTCGGCCGGCCCCACGATCCTGCTCGCCCCCGAAGCCAACGAGTTCGCCGCCGGAGCGCTCGACTGGGACGAAGCCGCGCCCATGCCCGACGGCACCGCCAGCCGCTTCGGCACGCTCGTGAGCGAGGCCGCGAGCCCGATCGACGACGTGCGTGGCACCGCCCGCTATCGCCGCCACGCGCTCGCGGTGGTGGCCGCCCGCGCGCTCGCCTGGGCGTGGAACGACTACCGCGCATCGACCCGAGAGGACGTCGCATGAAGGTGACGCTGCGAGTGAACGGCGAGACCGTCGAGGCCGAGAACGTGTGGCCGGGCGCCAGCCTGCTCACGATGCTGCGCGACGAGCTGCAGCTGCCCGGCTCCAAGAACGCCTGCGAGCAGGGCGAGTGCGGATCCTGCAGCGTGCTGCTCGACGGCGAGCTCGTCTGCGCGTGCCTGGTCCAGGCCGGCCAGGCCGAGGGACGCGACGTGCGCACCGTGGAAGGGCTCTCCGGCGACGGCGAGCAGGGCGTGGGCGACGTGCAGCAGGCGTTCCTCGACGCCGGCGGCGTGCAGTGCGGCTTCTGCACGCCAGGCTTCATCATGGCGGTCGACCACCTGCTCACCCAGGACCCCGACCCCTCCGACGAGACGATCCGCGAGGAGCTGAGCGGCAACCTCTGCCGCTGCACCGGCTACGAGAAGATCCTCGACGCCGTGCGCCTCGCCGCAAAGCGCCGCCGAGGCGTCGTTCAGTAGGACGAGCAGGTTCGTCACGCGCTTGTGACGAAGTCGATGCGAATTCGGCACGAACTGCGCGCCATTCGTCACATTTGCTCCTTCACCATGGAGACCGGCCACCCAGTGCTCACCACGAGTGCGCGGCCCCCGGTAGCTCAGTGGATGGAGCAACCGCTTGACGGACGGTAGGTCGCCGGTTCAAATCCGGCCCGGGGGATTCGCGCCAGACGATGCGCTACAGTGTGGGAACCGTCAAGCGGATGCTCGACATGCTGAGCTCCGTACGAAGCCCGCGCCGCTCGGTGCGGGCTTCGTCGTCTTTCACTTCGCGCGCGCCCACGCGTGTGCGAGGATCGATTGCATGACGACGATCGAGCGAGCAACCACCACCCCGCTCACCCCGCGCCAGCCGCTCACCCCGGCCGAGCCGCGCGCGCCGCGCCCGGACTCCCCCGTTCGCGGCGGCGTGGGCACCAACGCCCGCCGCCCCGACGGCATCCCCAAGGTGAAGGGCGAGTTCGCCTACTCCTCCGACCTGTGGGCCGAGGGAATGCTGCACGGCGCGACCGTGCGCAGCCCGCACCCGCACGCGCGGATCGTCTCGATCGACACCTCCGCCGCCCGCTCGATGCAGGGCGTGCGCAGCGTGCTGACCGCCGACGACGTGCCCGGCGCCAAGGTCTACGGCATGGAGCACCGCGACCAGCCCGTGCTGGCGTGGGACGTCGTTCGCTACCACGGCGAGCCCGTCGCGATCGTGGCGGCCGAGGACCCGGAGACCGCGCGCCGCGCCGCCGATGCGGTCGTCGTCGTCTACGAGGAGCTCGAGCCGATCGTGGACGCGGAGCTGGCGATCTCCGGCAATGCGCCCGAGCTGCATCCCGACACCGGCAACGTCACGCGCCACGTCCACATCGAGCACGGCGAGCAGGACGACGACGCCCGCCGCGCCGCTGCGAGCGTGGTGGTCCGCGGCACGTACGAGATGGGCATGCAGGACCAGGCGTTCCTCGGCCCCGAGTCCGGGCTCGTGATCCCGGCCGAGGACGGCGGCGTCGACATCTACGTCGCCACGCAGTGGATGCACGTCGACAAGTGGCAGATCGCGCCATGTCTCGGGCTCGACGACGACCAGGTGCGCATCACGCTCGCCGGCGTGGGCGGCGCGTTCGGCGGACGCGAGGACCTGTCGATGCAGGTCCACGGCGCGATGCTTGCGCTCGCCACGCAGCGCCCCGTGCGCTTCGTGTACTCGCGCGAGGAGTCGTTCTTCGGGCACATCCACCGCCACCCGGCGCGGATGGAGTACGAGCACGGGGCCGACGAGACGGGCAAGCTCGTGTTCGTCAACGCGCGGATCGTGCTCGACGGTGGTGCCTACACCTCGTCCTCCACCGCCGTGGCCGGCAACGCGGGCCGCTTCGCGCTCGGCCCGTACGAGGTGCCGAGCGCGACCATCGACTCGATCGTGGCGTACACCAACAACCCGCCGTGCGGCGCGATGCGCGGGTTCGGTGCGGTGCAGGTGGCGCTCGGCCACGAGGCGCAGATGGACAAGCTCGCTGCGGCGCTCGACATGGACCCGGTCGAGCTGCGCATCCGCAACGCGATGCAGCAGGGATCGGTGATGCCCACCGGGCAGGTCGTGCACAACCCGGCGCCCGTCAGGGAGCTGCTCGAGGCCGTGCGCGACGCGCCGCGGCGCGAGCTGGCCGAGGTCGGCGAGCGCGACGCGATCGACATTCGCCAGCTGCCGGGCGGCGCTGCCAACACCACGCACGGCGAGGGCGTGGTGCGCGGGGTCGGCTACGGGGTCGGCTTCAAGAACGTGGGCTTCGCGGAAGGGTTCGACGACTACTCCACCGCGCGCGTGACCTTGTCCCGTGGTGCGGAAGGCCCGGTGGTGAGCGTGCACACGGCCGCTGCGGAGGTCGGGCAGGGGCTCGTCACCGTGTGCATGCAGATCGCGCGCACGGAGCTGCCGTGCGGCGAGGCGATCGTGCTGCCCGCCACCACCGAGGTGGGCAGCGCGGGCTCGTCGAGCGCGTCACGCCAGACCTACATGACGGGCGGCGCGGTGAAGCACTCGTGCGAGCTCGTGCGCGGGCAGCTGCTCGATCGCGCGGCACAGCACGCGGGCGCAGCGCGCGAGGGGCTGCGGCTCGACGACGACGGCGTGATACGCGACGCATCCGGCGCGCTCGTGCTCGACGACGTGACGGTGCTGCTCGCCGAACCGATCGTGGTCGAGGAGGAGTTCCGCCACCGCGAGACGTTCCCGATGGATCCGCGCACCGGACAGGGCGATGCGGACGTGCAATTCGCGTTCGCCGCGCACCGTGCGGTGGTCGACGTGGACCGCGACCTGGGGATCGTTCGCGTGCTCGACATGGCCACGGCGCAGGACGTGGGCAAGGCGATGAACCCGCAGCAGCTCGAGGGGCAGATCGAGGGCGGCACCTCCCACGGCGTGGGGCTCGCGCTCATGGAGGAGATCCAGATCGTGGGCGGCACGGTGCGCAACCCGTCGTTCACCGACTACCTGATCCCCACGATCCTCGACATGCCGACCGTGCAGATGACGATCATGGAGCTCGGCGATCCCGAGGCGCCGTACGGGCTGCGCGGCGTGGGCGAGCCGCCGTCGA
The DNA here is from genome assembly GCA_020438525.1 of Thermoleophilia bacterium. Next base: position 7,486 of record JAGQUL010000228.1, read on the forward strand.
TCAGCTCCACCCCGGCGATCGTGGCAGCGGTGCGCGACGCGACCGGGGTCGACATCACCCGCGCCCCGATCCGACCCGACGACATCGTGTTCGGCTGACGCGACACGAAGACCACCGCGTTCCCGACAATCTGGCATGGGACCGGGGACGACGACGACCAGGCTGCTCGTAGGTGCGGGCATTGCTGCTGCAGGCACGCTGGTGCTCGACCAGGTCACGAAGGCTGCGGCTCGCCGGGCGTTCGAGCCGGGCGAGGTACGCGACGTGGCGCTCGGCGGTCAGGTCGCGGTCGGGCACGTGCAGAACCACGGCAGCGCGTACGGGCTGATCGGGAAGATGCCGTGGTGGGTGCCGGCGATCGGCACGGCCACGATCGGCGGCGGAATGCTGGCAATCGGTCGCACGTCGCGGGTGCCGCTCGCCGCGGGGATCGGCGCGGGACTGCTGATCGGCGGCGGCGTGTCGAACGTGGTGGACCGGGTTCGACAGGGGCACGTCACCGACCTGCTCCACACGACCGACGCATTCGGCTACTACAACGTGGCCGACGTGGCGATCAGCGCCGGCATGGCCACGGGCGCAGCGGTGCTGCTGCTCGCGCGGTGAGGCGTCGACGGGGCTCTCGCGCGCGGACGCTGGTGGTCGTCGCCCGAACGAGCAGCGAGGCAGCGGTCAGAAGCTTCGCGGACCGTTGAGCTGGTGGAGCCAGTCCATGTGGGCGAGCGGGTTCGCGTTCAGGTCGATCGGCTCGTAGTCGAAGAAGCCGGTCTCGAGCTGGTCGCGGCGCGCGCGCATGGCGTCGAGGAATCCCTGGCTGGCGTCCTGCCGGAGCGCGAAGGCGTGACCGTCTGGCAGTGCGCCGTCGGGACCGCGGCCGAGGATCGCGTGCGCGTCGGCGAGCGCGGAATCGGTGAGGTTCGCGCCGAGCTCACGGGCTGCGATCGGATGCAGCTCGGCGTGGCCCGCCTCGCCGCCCACGAAGTGCGACTTGAGACCTGGCCGGAGCACGTCGCCGGTCTCCCCGCGGCCGGCGAAGCCGTTGTCGATGTAGTGGAGCTCGCCGGAGGATCTGTCGACGAGGATCCCACCGGCGTTGCGGTCGGGCTGCGCGGCGACGAAGTCGATGGCGCGGGCCTCGTCGAAGTCGATGCGCCCGGCGACCTGCGCCTGCGCGTCGGTCAGGCCGGGAAACCGTTTGCGATACCAGACGCCCATCACGTCCGCGATGTCGTCGCCGGAGTTGATCCCCTGCTCCCACGACATGCCGCCGGGGACTGCCAGCACGAGCGCGGAGCCGTCGGCGCGGCGGGCGACGGGCGCGAAGTGCTGGTCGACGCGTGCGTGCTCGGCGAGTCGGGCGAAGAACTCCTCCTGCGCGGCCTGCGCAGTGGGCGGGCGCTGCACGGCCACGACGGAGAGGTGCGGCGTGTCCGGGTGCGTGACGCGGACCATGGGCATCGCGCCGTTGCCGTTGCCGTAGCCGCCGACCCAGCGGATGGGTTCGGGGTCGATGTTGCCGTCGGCGAGGATGCGCTGGATCTGCGCGCGCTGTACGTCGGAGACGCGGCTGAATGGGCGGGCGTCCTGGACGCGGTCGACGAGGGCGAGCTCGCTGCGCGGGATGGTCGCGGTCGGGACGAGCGGCAGGAGCTGCTCGTCGGCGGTGAGGTGCGGTGCGATCGCGTCGAGCGACTGCTGGATGCGCAGGCGCGCTGCGGCGACGATCTCGGCGGCAGCACTCGGTGTGGTTGCACCGGTGCGGGCCGTGCGGGCGGTCGATGACAGGAGCACGCTGAATGCTGCATCATGTACGCCCGCGACCCCGCGAGCGTGTGCGGCGGCGCTGGCGAGATCGCCCACGGCGGACTCGATGTGGGTGGCTGCAGCAGCGGTCAGCTCGGCAGCTTTCGATGCGCCGCCCGCGGCAGCACGCAGCTCGGGCGCTGCGGCCTCGAGGTGCCACATCGCTCCACGTGCATATCGAAACGCCTGTTCGGCGTTGATCATCGTCCGTCGTCCCGCTGTCGTCGATACGACCCGTCCCACCAGGTCGCTCACCGGGTTGTCGGTCGGGACCGGGCAGGTGTTTCGCCTGCTCCGGTACTCGAAGCACCCGGTCCCCCTCGGCGCGCGCGTCGAGTCCCCCGCGCGCGCGTCGCCGCACCGCGCACATGGGGGCACCGCGGCGAGCAGAACGGGTGGGCGAGCAGCTAGCGGGGCGGCAGGCCGGCGGCCTCGCGGCGCAGCACGTCCGTGACCACGGCCGATGCGATGCGCGCGCCCATCAGCACGTCGCTGGGGAAGTGCACGCCGCCGTAGACGCGCGAGTAGCCGACCTCGGCCGCCATGTCGACGATCTCCGCGGCCCGCTCCGGCGCGAGCGCCGCGAGCACGAGCGCCGCGGCGTACGCACCCGAGGTGTGCCCGGACGGGTATGACGCGTTGCCGTCGGGTCGCGTCACGACCGGCTTGATCGTCGCGTCGATCTCGTAGGGGCGCTTGCGCCCGAAGCTGCGCTTGATCACCGAGGTGATCTCGTCGGTGCGCGACGCCGCGAGCTGCACGAGCCTCGCCGCACGCTTCGCCTGCTCGGGACCCTGCGAGTGCCCGATGTCGGAGATCACGCGGCCGAAGTCGTCCCATGCGGTGGTCGCTGCCAGGTGCTGCGCGCGCTGGATCCCTGCGTCGGTTCGAGCGTTCATCGCGTCGCGCACGCCCTGCAGGTCGGCGGCCGCGGCGTCGCCGCTCGGCGGCGGCGTGACCCGCGCAATCGCATCCGCCCGGAACCGCTTGGTGCTGCCGGTCGGGTGGATCCGGGCCCAGCCCTCTGCCTCGTCGCGCCCCTCGCGAACCGCTGCATCGAGTCGCGCGCGCACGTCCGCGGGCACCGCGAGGGTGTTCGTCGCGGCGGCGATCGGTGCGGCGGTCGGTACGTTGGCGAGATGCACGTCGAGTCCTCCCTGCTCGGCGCATGCGTCGTCGGGTCGCAACCCTACCGTGCCGGTCCCGTACACGCGAGGGAGTCATGCCCGGGAAATCCCGGTACCAGCGCCGAAATCGCCGGGATTGGCCGGCTCAGGCCGCGCTCGCGTCCCGCACCGCGAGGTACGTGATGCCTGCACCGATCGCCGCAATGGGGACGACGACCTTCGCCACCCGCGCTGCCCCGAGCACCGCGTCCCCGACCGCCGTGCCCAGGTTGGCACCCGCGATCACGTCGCTCGGCAGGTGCGCGCCCGCGTACACGCGGCTGGCCGCGACCTCGTCCGCGAGCTGGTACGCCAGCTCCGCCTGCGACGGGTCGAGCCGCGCCACCACGCGCGCGCTCGCATACGCCTGCCGCGCGTGACCCGATGGATACGACGACGTGCCGGGGCGATGCCCCAACAGCTCCATCGTCGGGTCGAGCTGGAACGGCCGTGCCAGGTCGACCTTCGTCTGTCCCGGCACGTGCGTCGCCACCAGCGACGCTACCTGCGCGCCCACCAGCCCTGCCCGTATCCGCAGGTCGCCGAGCAGCCCCTGCGTTCGCCGCGCGCGCTGCGCCGCGCCCCACCACATCGACGTGGCGCCGCGAGCGTCCATGTGCAGCGCCCACTCCACGCCGCTCGCCGTCCGCGCTTCCTGCGCCGCATGGCTGATCACAAGCTCCGCCTCGCGCGCTGCAGCAGCAGGTGGCGGCGGCACCTTCAGCGCCGGGTGATCAGCCGCGCCCGGGAGCGGCACGAGCGCATCGCGCAGCGACCGCGGCAGTGCAGGCGCGGCCGGTGGCGGCTCGTATCGTCCGTAGTGGTAGCCCATGGTCGTCCCGGAGTCAGGGCAGCAGTCGTCCACCTGTACGTCGGAGATCCAGACCGATTCGGTCTCACCGTCCGCGGTGTCAGTCGCGGCTGGTTGCCGCCACGAGCGCTGCCACGCGCGCCGCAGCCGCCGCCGCGTCGCGCTCGACCAGCTCCACGAGCGCGCTGCCGACGATCACGCCGTCAGCATGCGGCGCCAGCCGCGCCACGTGCTCGGGCGTGCTCACCCCGAAACCGACCGCCACCGGCACCTCGCCCGCGATCGACCGCGCCCGCCCCAGCAGCTCGATCGTCGCGTCGGCCACGTCGGCGCGCGCGCCGGTCGTGCCCGTCGACGCAACCGCGTACAGGAACCCGGTCGATCCCGCCGCCAGCTCCCGGATGCGTTCCTCGCTCGAGAGCGGCGTGACGAGCATCGTCAGCCCCAGCCCGGCCAGCGCCGCCTGCTCGTGCAGCTCTCCCATCGCCTGCGCATCGGGCACGATCAGCCCGTCCACGCCGGCCGCGGTCGCATCCGCGCAGAACTGCTCCACGCCGTACGCGATCAACGGGTTCACGTAGCCCATCAGCACGATCGGCACATCGCACCCCGCCGCGCGAACCGCACGCACCACCTCGAGCACGCCGCGCACGGTCATGCCGTCGTCGAGCGCGCGACGCGTCGCGTTGCGGATCACCTCGCCGTCCGCGAGCGGGTCGCTGAACGGCACGCCGAGCTCGACCACGTCGGCGCCGCTCGCCGCGAGCTCGCACACGAGCGTCGCGCACGTCTCCCGCCCCGGGCGCCCCGCCACCACGTATGGCACCAGCGCCGCCCGCCCCGCCTCACGCGCCGCAGCAAACGCCGCTCGAATCCGAGCAGCGCCGGCGCCGGTCGCGTGCGCGGTGGTCGTCGTCGCCGATCCTGCTTCGCGCGCGCTCATCGAGCATCCTCCGCTCGACCCTCGCGATAGGCGATGATCGATGCCAGGTCCTTGTCCCCGCGCCCGCTGACGGTGACGACGACCACCTCGTCGCCGCCGCGACGCGCGGCCTCCTCGACCGCCAGGTGGATCGCGTGCGCGCTCTCGATCGCCGGGATGATCCCCTCG
>JAGQUL010000229.1 GCA_020438525.1 Thermoleophilia bacterium
GGCGAAGCGGCGCAAGCACGCCCCACGACAGCGGAATCCCCACGAGCAGTGCGATCGTCGCGGTGCTCCAGATGCCCGCGCGACCGAACGGCCGCGAACTCGGCGCCGCACCACCGCCGAGGTTCCAGCAGCTGGCGTGCACGAGCGCCGCTCCGAGCGGGAGCCCGAGCACTGCCACGAGCGCGGTGACGAGCTCGCCGCCCGATCGCGATCCACCGTCGAGCACGGGCTCGATCGCCGCCGGCAGCAACCGCCACGCCGCGAGCAGCACGAGTCCCATCGCCGCGAACCACGGCAGCACGCCCCACAGCAGCGATGCCACATGGCCGATCGCTCCGCGGGCGGCGCCGTCACGCCCCACCGAGCTGCCCGGATCGTTGGGATCGTCGACCGGTCGCAGGTCCCGCTGCGTAGCGCGCACGAGCGTCTCGACATCGCTGCCGTCGCGCGGCGCACAGGCGATCCCGATGTCCACGACCGGATGCCCGGCCGCCGCGAGCTGCGCCCCGAGCCGACGAGCCGCGGCTGCGGCCTGCTCCGGTCCGATGCCCCACAGCTCGATCGCCACGCGCTGCTCGCCGAGCAGGAACGCCGACTCCTCCTCGCGCATCGCGCTGCGCAGCACGTGGGCCGCGTGCCGGAACCTCGATCCGCGGATCCGCAGCACCCCGACCGCGACTGGCGTCCGGCTCGTCGCCGCCCAGGCAAGCTCCGCGCCGAGCCGCACGCGCAGTGCGCTGCGCGGCAGCAGCCCGGTCTTCTCGTCGACGATCTCCTCTTCCGCCACGCGGATCAACGCGCCCAGCCGACGTGCCGAGAGCTGCACGCCGATCGCCATCACGGCGAGGAACGCCGCGATCGCTCCGATGCCTGCCACGGCGGTCGGTGGCAGGTCGCGCGCTGCGTCGACGATCGAGCTCCAGCTCATCGTGCCGACACCTCCGCGCTCGCGCTGCTCGCGCGCTGCAGCAGCGCCGATGCGTCCTCGGCGTCGCCGGCGCGCCACGTCGCCTCGCCGATCGCCAGTCGCTCGCGCGGCGCTGCGGCGAGCACCCGCCCGAGCAGCTCGGCCCGATGGTCGTCGTCGAGCTGTGGGCGGGCGATGCAGACCACCTGCTCGCCGATCCGAAAGCCCACCTCCGGCAGGCGCATCGAGTCGTGCAGCAGCCGTCCGAACCGGGCAGCGTCGCCGTCGAGCACGGTCACCACCGCGACCCACACGCTGCCGCCGCTGCGCCGCGCCCGCTTCAGCTCGGCTGCGATCCGCTGCACGCAGACCCTGCGGTCGTACAATCCGGTGTCGTCGTCGCGCGGCACCTCGTCCCACGCCCGCACGAGCTCGCGCTCGAGCCGGGATCGACGAACGATCCCGTCGACAAGCACGACGAGCGAGACCGCTCCGATGGCGGCGAGGGTGATGGGGAGCACTGCAGCGTCCACGACGCCCAGCATTCTACGGACCGGATCGCGCGCTACACTGCCGCCATGGACGTCCCCGAGGTGGATCCCGAGCAGGCAGTGCAGCTTCGCGATCGTGGCGCGGTGTGGATCGACGTGCGCGAACGCTTCGAGTGGGACGAGGCGCGGATCCCGGATACGACGCACGTTCCGATGCAGCAGTCGCCCGCGTACGTGGCCGCGAACCATCCCGAGCTGGATTCGACGATCGTCGTATCCTGCCTGTCCGGCGCGCGCTCGGGGCAGGTGGTCGCGTACCTGCGCCAGCAGGGCTACACGGACGTGCACAACCTTCGCGGCGGGCTGCAGCTGTGGGCGATGCAGGGCCGCGAGGTCGAGCGAGGCCCCGAGCGCTGAGCCACGTCAGCGCGGCTCGCGCGTTCGCGATCGAGCGCTACTCCCAGCCGCTACCGGCACTGGTTCCATACATCTCTGCGTGTACGTGGTAGGCGTAGGTGTCGGTCATCGATGCCACGTGGTCGCACACGAATCGCACGCGGGCCCGCTGGTCGTCGGCCGGCAGGCGCTGCCACTCGTCCTGGTAGGGGAGCATGCGCGGCTCGGCGAGGTAGCCGTCGACGAGCTCGCGGATCACGCGACGCTGGCCGTGTCGGCGCGTGACGAGCTCGGGTGGCTCGATCAGCCACACCCAGATGATCGCCTTGAGCACCGCGATCCGGCGCTGCACGGCGACGTTGCCGGTCCAGCACAGGGTGCCACCGTCGGTGACCGAACGCAGCAGGTCGTCGGTGAGCGCGGAGCAGAAGCTCTTGAGCCCCGCCTCGCTCGCGCGCGAGCGATCGAAGGGGCCGCGCGCCCACGCCTTGCTCGCCAGCCCGCCGAACAGCTCGCGCAGCTCGGCCTCCACCTCCGCGTCGGGATCGGCAAACATGCCGGGGTTGCGTCGCTCGGCCATTGCCGCCACGCGCTCGATCGCCCACGGCTCGAGCTGCACGATCTGGTCGATCGGGATCAGCCGCGCCCAGGTGCCGTCCTCGATGTCGTGGACCGCGTAGGCGATGTCGTCGGCCGCTTCCATGATCTCGGTGGCCAGCGTTCGTGCCGCGCCGTCGGGCGATCCCTCCCACAGCCACTCGTGCACTTCCGCGTCGAGCCGGTCGTCGTACACCCCGAACTTGTGGGTGCCGCGGCTCGCCGCCTCCGATTCCGTCCACGGGTACTTGGTCATGGCGCGCAGCGTGGCGCGTGACAGGTCGAGCCCGAGCGGGCGCCCGACCGGGGTCTCGAGCCGCCCGTACTTCTTCGGCTCGAGCAGCGTGACGATCCTGAAGCTCTGGGCGTTGCCCTCGAAGCGCATGCCCCACGTCTGCGACAGCAGCTGGTCGAGCGCCTCCTCGCCGGTGTGACCGAACGGCGGGTGTCCGAGGTCGTGAGCGAGGCACGCGGCTTCCACGAGGTCGGGCAGGTGCGCCTCGGCGGCCACCACCTGCTCCCAGGAGCCGTCGGTGAGGCGGCTGGAGATCGCGCGGCCGAGCTGCGCACACTCGATGGTGTGGGTCAGGCGCGTGCGGAAGAAGTCGATCGAGTGCAGCCCGACGATCTGCGTCTTGCGCTGCAGGCGGCGGAACGCGTGCGAGTGCACCAGCCGGTCACGATCGACCGCGACGTCGCTGCGCGGGTCGTCGGTGCGCCGGCGCGACGCGCCCATGCGCGCGTAGAGGGTTTCTGCGGCGGTGGTGGGAGACGACGACATGGGCACAGCCTAGCCGGCGCTGCGCTGCGGCGACGCTACGCCTCGGCGGCGGGTGCGGCGGCGCCGGGCGGCGCTGCCACGGGGACGCGCCTGATCAGCGCGAGCGACGCGATCAGCGCCAGCGCCGCCATGGCGATCGCACCGGCGAATGCGGCATCCTGGCCGTGGATGAAGATGTCGTGGGCGATCGCCGCAGGCGATGCGCCGTGTGCCGCGCCGCCACGTGCGGCGGCGGCGAGCTCCTGCGCGCGGCTCTCCGATGCGTGCGCGGCAATAGTGCCGAGCACGGCCAGTCCCACGGCGCCGCCGAGCTGCTGCCCCGTGTTGAGCAGCGCGCTCGCCACGCCGGTCTCGTGCGGCGCCACGCCCGCCACGGCGGTCATGGTGAGCGGCACGAACACGCAGCCCATGCCGAACGCGAGCAGCATCAGCGGGCCGAGGAAGTGGAGGTAGCTGCTGCTCGTGTCGAGCGTGGTGAAGCCCCACATCGCGAGCCCGGCGAGGATCGGGCCGGCGGTGAGGTAGGGCTTGGCGCCGACCTTGCCGATCGTGCGGCGCACCACGACCATCGACATGATCATGATCGTGGCGGGCATCGGCAGGAACCCGATGCCGGTCTTCATCGGGCTCCATCCGTGCACCTTCTGCAGGTACTGGGAGCTGAAGAAGAACGTGGCGAAGAGCGCCGCGGCCAGAAAGAGCATGATCAGGTAGGCGCCGGTGCGGTTGCGGTCGGCGAGGATCCGGAACGGCAGCAGCGGTGCCTTGTGGCGCGACTCGATGATCGCGAACGCGATCGTGAGCACGGCGGCGAGCGACAGCGCAACGATCGTCTGGGTGTCGCTCCACGCGTAGGTCGCGGCGTGGGTGAGCCCGTAGACGAGCGAGATCATGCCGACCGTGATCGTGGTCGCGCCCGGCACGTCCAGGTGGTTGCCCGAGCCGGTCGACTCGCCGAGCACGCGCGGCGCGAACCAGAGCACGAACGCCCCGATCGGCACGTTGATGAACAACGACCAGCGCCAGCTGGCCAGGTCGGTGAGGATGCCGCCGAGCAGCAGGCCGAGCGCGCCGCCGCTCGCGGCCATCGCCGCGAACACGCCGAATGCCCTGGCACGCTCGTCGGGCTCGGTGAAGGTCGTGGCGAGCAGCGCGAGCGCGGTCGGTGCGGCGATCGCGCCGCCGATTCCCTGCAGTCCACGGGCGACGACGAGCATCCACTCGGATGTGGCGAGGCCGCCGAGCAGCGATGCGAACGCGAACAGCCCGACTCCGAGCATGAACATGCGGCGGCGGCCGTAGAGGTCGCCGGTGCGGCCACCGAACAGGAGCAGGCCGCCGAAGGTGATCGAGTAGGCGGTGATCACCCACGTGAGCCCGGTGTTGGTGAAACCGAGGTCCTTCTGGATCGACGGCAGCGCGACGTTCATCACGGTGGCGTCGAGCACCACCATCAGCTGGGCGACGCAGATCACCGCGAGCGCGAGCCCGAGGTGACGATGCTGCTGCGGATCCGGTGCGGCGTCGGCCGCGGCGGCGGTGGGTGCAGTGGTCACTGGTCTGTCTCCTGTGGATGGGGAACCGGCAGCCCGAGCATCGGGCGAAGCACCTGGTCGTATGCGTGCTGCACGAAGCTGCGCTCGATCGAGCAGCCGGTGAGCAGTGCGCGTTGCTGGATCAGCGACGGCACGATCGTCGCGGCAAAGTCGATGTCGACGTGGTCGCCGAGCTCGCCGCGCTCGCGTGCGTTCTCGAGCACGCCGCGGATCCGGTCGACGCGCGGCTGCGTGAAGCGCTCGTTGAAGGCGGCGAGCAGGTCGGGGTCGCGGCCGAGCGCCGAGGCGACTCCGCACATCACGGCGTGAGCGAACTCGCTCTTGCGGGTGCAGGCCGCGTCGACGAGCGCCTGCAGGTCGGTCTCGAGCGAGCCGGTGTCGACCGACTGCAGCTGCGGCTTCACGAGCTCCACTGCATCGATCACGAGCTCGACCTTGCTCGACCAGCGTCGATAGATCGTGGCCTTGCCCGCACCGGCGCGCTGTGCCACGAGCTCCATGGTGAGCCGGTCGTACCCCTCCTCGGCGAGCACCTCGAGCGCCGCCTGGCGCAGCGCGAGATCACGCTCGGGATCGCGCGGGCGGCCACGCTGGGCGGGCGCCTCGGCAGCATTCGAGTCGGGGGTCGTCGTCACCCAAGCCACAGTAGCAGATACGGAACCGTTCCGTATCGAATATGCACGTGTCGGCACGAAACCCCTGCTGGAGCATGCATTCGTCTTGCATCCTGCCACGCGAGGATGCATGATCAGCGGCATGACCCTTTACGAGTCCCTGCTCTTCGTCCACATCGTGTGCATCGCCGTCTGGATGGGCGGCGGCATGGTGAACGCCATCTTCATCAAGACCGCCGCCGGTCTTACGAGCACCGCGGCGATCGCGCCGATCGCACGCCGCGCGCATGCGCTCGGCAACATGGTGTTCGCGCCGGCATCGATCCTCGCGCTCGCGACCGGCATCTGGCTGGTCATCGAGGGCCCGTGGAGCTTCTCCGACACCTGGATCTCGATCGGCTTCACCGGCATCATCGTGGCGATCGTGATCGGCGCTGTGTTCCACAGCAAGCGCGGTGCGCGGGCGGTCGAGCTCGCCGAGGCAGACGACCTGCCCGCGCTGCAGCAGCACCTGCACGGCTGGGTGAAGCTCGCCCGCGTCGACCTGCTCCTGATCACCCTCGTGATCCTCGACATGGTCGTCAAGCCCGGCACCTGACCTCGCCGTGCCCGGCGCTCAGCCCGCGCGGCGCGCCTCCACGATCCGCAGGAAGCTGCGGCCGCGAAACTCGTCGAGCGTGATGCCGGTGGCCGTGGCCTCGGCCTCGGTGATCGCGCCCGAGTTGAGCGCGCGCAGGAACGAGTTCAGCAGGCCCTGGCCGGTGGCGGCGTCGTCGAACACGTCGTCCACGAGCGTGGCTTGTCCAGCCTTGTCGATGAACGCGCGCAGGCGCTCGGTCACCGCGTCGAGCCCCTCGAGGAAGAACCCGAACACAGTGGCGTACCGGATCGGCAGCTGCGCCGGGTGCAGGTCCCAGCCCTGGTAGAACGCGCGCTCCAGGCTCTGGCGCACGTGCGAGTGCTGCAGCCGCCACGCGCTCCACACCACGTCGCGGTTCTCACGCTCCTGCTCGGCGCTCAGCTCCCCCGCCGCGCCTCGGTGCGGTCCGACCGGCATCACGTTCGTGGCGCCATCGCTCAGCAGGTAGCCGCGCTGCGCCATGCTCACCTGCATCACGTGTCGCGCGAACGAACACGCCGGGTGGTCCATCGCCTGCAGCGCCGCGGTCACGCCCGCCAGCGCGGTGTAGTCGTACGTCCCGAAGTGCACGCCGCGGCAGCGCTCGCCTGCGGCGGCGACCAGCCCCGGCAGCGCCACGCGCCCGTCCACGTCGATGATCGACTGCGGTGTCTCCACCATCAGCTCGAGCGGCACGCTTCCCGGTGCGAGGCCCAGCTTGCGCTCGAGCGCGCCGATCGCCGCGTCGGCCGCTGCCGACTGCTCCGGCACCTGCACCTTCGGCAGCGTGACGACGAAGCCGTCGGGCAGCGCGCCCCCGGTGCGCTCCACGAGCGACGTGATGAACAGGTCGAGCGTGCGCAGCCCGCGCCGGTGCAGCTCGGCGCTGAATGGCTTGATCCGGATCCCGATGAATGGCGGCAGCGTGCCCGCCGCCATCCCCTCGGCCACCTCGCCTGCCGTACGCACCGCCTCCGCGTCCTCCTCCGCGTCGGGCCGGTTGCCGTAGCCGTCCTCGAAGTCGATCCGGAAGTCCTCGACCGGCTCGCGCCGCAGCTTGTCGACCACGCGCTCGTGGATCGTGTCGGCGAGCTCACGCTTCGCGCCGCTCCAGTCGAGCGCCTGCGCGAGCGTCGCGCCGTCGGGCGCGTACCGCTCGAGCGCTGCCAGCGCCAGCTCGCCCATGCGCCCCGTCGAGCCGGCCTTGAACAGCTGCGCGCCGCCGTACACCGTGTGCACCGGCTGTCGCTGCTCGCTCTCGCCGGGGTACTCGGCGGCGAACCGATCGTTGCCGCTGGCAAGCCGGTTCAGGAGCGGTGCCAGCTCGTCGTCGCTCAGGGTGGGCAGCAGGGTGGTTTCCATGGGCGCGAGCCTACCGATGCTGCGATGATCCGGGAATGGCACACATGATCCGAACTGCAGCGATCGACGACGACGACCAGCTCGTCGCGCTCGACGTGGCCGCATGGGATCCGACCAACTCGCCCGGTCCTCGCCCCACTGCCGACGACCCGTTCTTCCAGGACGGCCGCCCGATCAGCGACACGTTCGTGGCGGAGCTCGACGGCCGCGTTGCCGGCTACGTGCTCGTGGGCGCCGGGTGGCCCATGCAGTCGCACGCCCACGTCGCACACCTGCGCGGGCTCGCCGTGGCAGCGGAGTTTCGCGGGCGCGGGATCGCGCGCGACCTGGTCGAACATGCGCTCGGGCAGCTCGCGCTGCGCGGCGCGCGTCGGATCCGCTCGCGGGTGCTCGCCACCAATCCCGCATCGCTCGCGGTGCACGCCGCGTGCGGGTTCGTGGAGGAAGGCCGCCTGCGCGGCGAGTTCGTGATCGAGGGGATCGGCCCCGTCGACGACGTGCTGCTCGCGTTCACGTTCGACGACCCGCCCGCGCCCTGATCCGCGTCAGCTGCCGCGATACGTGCTGAAGCCCCACGGGCTGGTCAGCAGCGGCACGTGGTAGTGCTCGGATGCGTCGTGCACCTCGAAGTCGATGCGCACTTCCGGGTAGAACGACACCTCGCCGCGCCCGGCGTAGTAGCCGCCGGTACCGAAGCTGATCCGGTAGGTGCCGATCTCCAGGTCGTCGTCGGCCACCAGCACCCCCACGCGCCCGTCGGCGTTCGTGGTGCCGCCGGTGACCTCGCTCCAGGAGTCGCCGTCGATGCGCTCGAGCGTGACGGCCATGCCCTCGGCCGGCCGGCCGATCGCGGTGTTCAGGACGTGCGTGCTGATGCCCATGTGTCGGTCGCTCCGGGTCGGTGTGTCAGTCGAGCGCGAGGCCGTCGATCCGGCCGTGCGTGATCTCGCGCTGCTGCTGCGCGGCGATCGCCAGCTCGGTCTCGCGATCGTGTGCGAGCCGCTCGCGCTGCATCGCGAGCATCTCCTCCGCGCTGCGTCCGGCCGCCCGGACCAGGAACACGAATCCGAAGCGGCGCTCGTACTCGTCGTTGCCGTCGGCGATTGCCTGGATCACGTCCTCGGCGGCGCCGGCGATCCCCGCCTGCTCGCGCTCGCTCGACGCGCCCGATGCGGCGAAGCGCTTGTGCAGCTCGTTCACGTCGCCGATCCGCGGGTGGTGCGCGAACGCCTCGAGCCAGTCGGCCTCGTCGAGCACCTCGAACGCCAGGTCGGCCGCTGCGTGCAGCGCCGAGTGGTCCACGAACGGCGCGTGCTCCGACATCACCTCGGCCCAGCGCGCGGATCCGCACAGTGCGAGCAGGTCCTCGTGCCTCATCTGCCGGCCTCCGCGACCTCGCCCCAGACGCGCAGTCGCGCGATGCCGCCGTCGGGTTCGATCACCAGGCGCACGTGGTCGACGACGGGCGGCTCGTCGACTGCGTCGAGCTCGTGCACTGCGTGCGGGCCCACGTCGCTGGTCGGCACCAGCTCGACCCAGTCGAGCGCGTCGACCGCGGGATCGACGCTCGCCGCGCGCTCGCCGAGCAGCACGCCCTCGAGCCGGACGCTGTCGGGCGCGTTGCCCTTGAAGTGGGCGGTGTCGACGGTGATTCGCCGAACGCGTCCGGGCGCGGCGAGCCGAACCACGACCCACTCGTCGTGGGAGCGGTCGCGCGTGCGGCTCGTCTCCCAGCCCTCGTCCATGCGCTGGCTGTCGCCGGGCAGCAGCAGGTTGCTGATGCCGCCGTAGAACTCGTCGCTCGCGGCGACCGTGACACCGCCGTTCGCGAGCGCGGCCAGATCGACGAGCTCGTTCGACGACGGGTCGAGCACGCCCGCCTGCGGGCGCCCGATCCCGTGGCAGCGCAGGCGTGCCACGCCGCCGTCGGGATGGATCGTGAGCCGCACGTGCGTGAAGCGGCGACCGCGCGCGGCGGGATCGACCGGCACCAGGTTGTGCGTGTCGGCGTCCACCTGCGTGCGCGGCGCGAGCGGCACCCACGTCACGTCGTCGCCCTCGGGGTTCGCGCCGGGCGCGAGCTCTGCGGCATGCAGCTCGACCGAGCGGGGCGAGTTGCGCATGAACCAGCTGGTGTCGACGTCGACCCCGACGAGCTCGCCGGGCACGCCGAGCACCACGATCGCGTGGTCGCAGGTCTCGCCGCCCGTGCGCGTGCGGCGGCGGCCGCGCTGGCTCTCCCAGCCGTCCATCACCTTGCCGGTCGGCGCGAACGCGTCCGGGTCGAACACGGGCTCGCTGCGCCTGACGAGGCTCTCGACCGGCGCGAAGAACTCGTCGGTGCACGAGCAGACGCTGCCGCCCACGAGCTCGCTGGCCAGGTCGGGCAGCGACGTGAACGCCACGCGCACGGGCTTGTCGGCTTGCTGCTGCATGTGCCGATCCTACGCGCGCGGCGGCGTATCGCGCTCGATCAGTGCGCGAAGGCGGCGGCGTGCTTCGGGTTGGCGATGTAGCCGTCGATGCCCACGACCGCGGCGAGGCGGTCGTCGCGGAACGTGAAGCGGGCGTCGGGCGTGCGGGCGAAGCTGTTGCCCAGGTCGCCGAAGTGCTGCCAGTCGTTGGTGCCGGGCGTGTACCAGACCGGCACGGTGAACCACGAGCTGCCGGAGCGGTACAGGCCCACGAGCGTGTCGACGTAGTGGCGCTTGCCGTCCTGCGTCATCGGCTGCAGGTGCTTGTGACCGGCGCGCGCGGATGCCGCGGCGAGTGCCGCGCGTGGGTCGCGGCCGACGTAGCGCACGGCGGTGCGGGCCGGATCCCCGGTCTCGAAGTCCCAGGTCGGCGAGACGCGAACGGCGTAGCCGGCTCGCGAATCAGCATATGAGCCGGCGCTGAACTTCGCCCACAGGTCGAAGCGGGCCGCGCTTTCGTGCGCCGGGGCGGGAAGGTCGGTCGGCAGTGCTGCGATCGTGGGCCACGAGGCCTTGTCGCGGGGGCCGGCGGCGGTGGCGGCGGTGGTGAGCTGCATCGGAGTTCCTTTCCGTTCGGCGGCGCGGCGTCGATGCCGGCTGCTCGCTGCAGCAGGCACGGTACCGCACCCGCCAGCCATAGGTCGAATAGGCGCTCCAACGCGCATCCATCGAAAAGATGATGGGTCTCCGGAATCGTTTTGCTCGATGGGTGCACGGGCAGACCACGGCCATGCCAGAACTCGCCTGCATCATCTGCTCCAGGCCGCTGACCGACCTCGTCCTCGAGGGCGTCACGGTGCACGCCTGCACCGACCACGGCGCGTGGCTCCAGCCCGAGCAGCTCGACGCGATCACCGAGGACCACACCGACGAGGCCACCCCCGAGCAGGAAGCCGAGGCGTGGACCTACTCCGAGGCGAATCCGCCGGAGCTCGTCGAGGAGCGGTTCCGCTCGTGCCCGGTCTGCGCCAGGACCCTGCGCAAGGATGACTGGAAGTACGGCTCCGGGGTGGTCGTGGACGTCTGCGACGAGCACGGCCTGTGGGTCGATCGCGGCGAGATCGAACGCATCGAGGCCTGGCAGGAGGCCTGGCACACCTTCACTGCGTAGGCCGGCGCAGGCGCTCCTCGAGCGCCTGCAGGTCGCGCGACGTGTCGACGTCGAGCGAGGCGACGCCCGCCGCATCCACGAGCGCCGGATCGGCGCCGAGCAGCCGGCGCGCATCCTGCTGGGCCAGCTGCATCAGTCCGGCCTGACGTTCGAGATCGGCAATGCGGAACCGCGGCAGGCCCGACTGCGCGGTGCCGATCAGATCGCCAGCCCCGCGCATCGCCATATCCTCCTCGGCGATGCGGAACCCGTCCTCGGTGTCGCGCAGCAATTCCAA
>JAGQUL010000030.1:0-3813 GCA_020438525.1 Thermoleophilia bacterium
CCGACGAACATCTCGACGAAGTCGGACCCGGAGATCGAGAAGAACGGCACGCCGGCCTCGCCTGCGACGGCTCGCGCGAGCAGGGTCTTGCCGGTACCGGGAGGCCCGAACAGCAGCACGCCCTTGGGGATGCGCGCGCCGAGCGCCTGGAACTTGCGCGGGCTCTCGAGGAACTCCTTGATCTCGTGGAGCTCCTCGACCGCCTCGTCGGCGCCCGCGACGTCGTTGAAGGTGACCTTCGGCGCGTCGACCGACATGCGCTTCGCGCGGCTCTTGCCGAACTGCATGACGCGGGATCCGCCGCCCTGCATCTGGTTCATGATGAACAGCCAGAACACGATCAGCAGGCCGATCGGCAGGATGATCTGCAGCAGGTAGCCCACGACGCCCGGTCCCTCGACGGGCTTCACGACGAGCAGGTTCTCGCTGTCCTGCTCCTTGAGCATCGTCTCGAGGTCGTCGATCTGCTTCTCGGTGGCGTAGCCGATCGAGTACTTGTCGAAGCTGTCGGCGTCCTTCGGCGTGACCGTGATCTTGTTCGACCCGGGGTCGACCTCGATCGTCTTGACCTCCTTGTCGTCGACCTGCTGCTGGAGCGCGCTGAAGGACGCATCCTTCGTCGAGGGCTCCTGCGTGCGACTGTTCGCGACGAGGAAGATGATGAGCACGATCACGAGGATCGGGATCGCCGAGCTGCGAAGCGTCTTGGCGTTCATGCTGTGCTGAGCCTTCCGTCGGGCTGGACGGGCCGCCCCGTGCGGCCCGCGTCCCATGGACCCGGTTGGTGCCCCAGTCTATCCCGCTTCACACTCCGAAGACCGCTCCACGCTGCGGTTGTGCGCATCGGCACCCCGCGACACGTGCCGGAACCTGCAACCTCGAGCGGCGATCGCTCGACATCCAGGCAGGGACGGCTCCACGGGACGGGTCGCTTCCGACGGGACCAGATGTCTGCGATCGCACCAGTCTTCTTCACCGGCCTTGCACGGATTCCGGGCGACGGCCGCTCGGCGATACCGCGTGCAGTGCGTGCGTTCACGCCGCACGTGCCGACGCTGGCGCTCGGCCTGGCCGCTGGCGTGGGCGTTGGCCTGCTGCTCGGCCGACGCGACGTGCGTGGACTGCTCGTGCCGGCGGCGATCGGAATCGGCGCGGCGGCCGCGGCGACCGGCGGGGCACGGCTGCTCGCGACTGCGATCGTCGGCCGCTTCGAATCCACCGCTGCGCACGCCGCAGGCGGCGCCGACATGGCGGTCAACCGAATCCGCACCGGCCCCGCCACGACGCTGCCGGCGATCCCCGGGTCGTTCGACGACGCGTTCCGCCCGATGCCCGACACCGCGGCAGTGCTGCCGCCACGCGATGCGGGCATGGCAGGCACCAACGGCCCCGCCGAGGCCGCGAAGGTCGAGCGACTCGCCGACCGGCTCGTGGACGCCCCGGGCACGGCGTTCGTCGCGACCACCTCGCGCGACGGGACGTACGAGCTGCGCAGCCGGGACGGACTCGTTCGCTTCCGACGCTGGCGCGACGCGGACGGGACCGTTGGCTACGAGCTGCTCGAACATCGCGGATCGCTGCCGATCGAGAACGCCGACCCGCGAGCGCTGCGCACGCTCGACGAGGAGATCGCCGCCGCCGGCGGAAGCGATCGCCCGGTCGCCGACGAGCTCCAGCACTGGCCCGACCTGCCACGCCGGATCAGCAGCCACTTCGACCACGAGGACGCTGCCGACCTGGTCTACGTCCCCCGGGGCGGCGCGGTACCCGACGACGCGCCGATCGCAGGCGTCGGCGGGCACCACGGCGTTCCCGACGCGACCCAGTCCCGCGCCCCGCTCGTGCTGGCCGGCCCCGGCGTGGGAGCCGGTCAGGTCGTTGACGATCCGGCACGGATGATCGACATCGCACCGACGCTCGCGGAGGCGATCGGCATCGATGCCGCCGACGGCGCCGGCCACCTGCTGCGCGGCCAGGACGGCAGCTCGCTGCTCGGCCGCCTCGGCGGCGACGACGCGACCCGCGCGCAGCGCGCGCTGCTGGTCGTGCTCGACGGAACCAGCGCCACGGTCTTCCGCGACGAGCTCGATGCCGGCAACCTGCCCAACATCCAGCGGCTCGTGGATCGCGGCGCGCGCTTCGACAGCGGCGTGATCGCGGAGTTCCCGACGGTCACGTGGACCAACCACGCGTCGATGCTCACCGGCGCCGAGCCGGGCCACCACGGCGTGCTCGGCAACGTGTGGATGGATCGCGAGCGCGGCGTGCGGCACGTGACTGCGGCACAGGGGCAGGCGCGCATCGCCAACTCGAGCGGCCTGCTCGACGACCGCGTCGAGACGCTCTACGAGGCTGCGACCAGGACCTTCGGCGACGACACGCTGACGGTGGCGATCGGCGCCCCGCAGGCGCGTGGTGCTAGCTACGCGCCGCTCGACGGCCAGGGCATGCTGCGCTTCACCGCCGACGCGCCGTCGATGCTGCGCGAGCTGCGATCGAGCTCGGCCGCCACCTATGACCAGACTGCTCGCGCCGCCAGCTCGCGCTACCGAGGAACCTCGAGCGTGCAGCACGTCTCGACCTCGACGCTCGTGAACCTGCTCGACCACGGTCGCGATCCGAAGGTGGCGATGGTCGAGCTGCAGCTGACCGACGACATGGCGCACGTCGCAGGACCGCAGAACGACCTGACCCGACGCGCGCTGCGCGAGTCCGACCGGCAGGTCGGCCGCGTGCTCGATGCGCTCGAGCGCAACGGCAAGCTCGACGACACGATCGTGGCGGTCACCGCCGACCACGGCTCGGAGGCACAGTCCGCGAGCGGCGCCGGCGGGTTCGCGGAGGCGATTCGCACGAGCGGCGTGAACGCATTCGACGCGGACGGGCTCGTCTACCTGCTCGACTGACGTTCGCGCCGGGAAGAGCGACGACCCCGCGCTGCGGGGTCGTCGAGCATCACAGGTGTCGCACGGCGCGGGTCAGGCAGCCGCGTCGCCGCGCGCGGTGCGGCGGCGAACGGAGATGCCGACGAACCAGGCGAGCGAGCCGAGCAGCACGAGCGTGAACCCGGCGATCGCGAGCTGGCCGATCGTCATGCCGGTGTAGGGCAGGTCGCCCGACGGCGTGGTGGTCGCGGCCGAGGTGCCGCCGCCGCTCACCGTGGTGGCTGCTGCGAAGGTCTCCTCCGGGCCGGTGGTGGCCGGCGGATCGGTCTGCACGCCCTGGAGCGTCAGCGACTCCGACTCGATGTCGATGCCGGGCGCCGGTGCCTCGTCGGGCAGGCACTGCGACGTGTCGGTCTGCAGCCCGTCGACCTCGGGGCACACGTCGACCGGCGCAGGCGCGGGGGTGGGCTCGGGCGCCGGTGCAACGCACGCGGGATCGCTTGCCAGCAGCGCCGAATCGTACTGGCACTTTGCCGGTTCCACACAACCCGGATCATTGACATCCATCGAGGAGTCGTACGGGCAGACAGGCGCACACTCTCCAGGCGGGCACTGCTCGTAGTAGTTCTCGTCGCCGGCCGCGCTCGCGTGGCTCGTCGCGACCATCGAGATCGCGAATGCCAGCAGCAGGATCGGCAGGAAGAGGAAGCGGCGCTTGGAAGCAATCATGGTTCGACCATAAACCGAACCATCGACACTGCCTAGGCCGAATTTCAGAATCCGGCCGCGCCGTGGCCGGTCCACGGCCTGATCAGGCGGGATGCCCCTCCTCGACGCGATCCCGCGTGGTTGCCGGGTCGACCGGCGGCAGGTTCGTCTCGTCGAGGCAGCAGATGTACTCGAGGTTGCGGAAGCGCTCGGCGTAGTC
>JAGQUL010000030.1:3921-4087 GCA_020438525.1 Thermoleophilia bacterium
GGCCCGCGCTGCTGCAGCAGGTCGACGAGGTAGGCCAGCGTGCGGCCGGAGTCGATGATGTCCTCCACGATGATCACGTCGCGACCCGCGATCGGCGCATCGAGGTCCTTGAGCATGCGCACGACGCCGCTGCTCTCGGTCGCGTTGCCGTACGACGACACCGCCA
>JAGQUL010000031.1:0-2314 GCA_020438525.1 Thermoleophilia bacterium
CGGTCGTTGTCGATCACCTCGAGCGCGTAGCGCGCGTAGTCGATCGCGCTGTCGAGGAATCCGCGCTTCACGAGCTGGCCGTAGAACGAGACGTCCTCGTCGAGCGCCGCGTGCAGCATGCCGACGTAGCTGGCGACCTGGTCGAGCGACGCGGAGGCCGCGGCCGATCCGTCGTCGACGCTCGGAACCTGCAGCACGCTCGGAGCACGGCGCGGCAGCGCGGCACCGGCTTCGTCGGCGGCGGGGGTGGTCGGGGCAGGCGTCGTGGTCGGCGCGATCAGCTTCATGCGCGTCAGTGCATCATGCCGACGGACGTTTCGAGGATCTGCGCGTGGGCCGCGGCCGGGCTAGGACTCGGCCTCGGCCCGCTCCTGCCGCACCGCGTGCAGTGCAGTCTGCGCCTGCGAACCGGTGTAGCCGCGCCCGAGCAGCCACCGCATCGCCTTGGCTCGGGCCTTGGCGTCCTCCAGGTCGATGCGGGCGAACTTGCGGCGTGCCGCGTCGAGCGCTGCGTCGTCCAGCCCGCCCGACTCGACGTGCGCTGCCAGGAGCTCGTCGACCACGGAACGATCGATGCCGCGTCGCGCGAGGTCCTGCCGGATTCGCGCGGCGCCCTGCCCGCGTCGCACCCGCGACTCGACGTAGGCGGTGGCGTAGCGCCGATCGTCGAGCAGGCCGGCGGCGGTGCAGCGCTCGATGCCGTGCTCGATATCGGCCGCGTCGAACTCGCCCTTCTCGAGCTTGCGTCGCAGCTCGGTGACGGTGAGCTGCTTGCCGGCGAGCGCCTTGTGGCACGCGGTGAGCACGGCGCGCTGCTTCGGGTCCTCGTCGAACAGGTCGGTCGAGAACGCCAGCTCGGGCTCGGGCGCTCGCTTCGTGCGGGTGCCGCGCGGCGCGGGCTCGGGGTGTTCGTCCTGCCCCGACTGCAGCGGCTTGGGATTGCCGCGCCGGTCGTAGCGAACGCCGGTCTCGGGCAGCTGCACGGCGCCGATCGGCGCGTCGAACGTGCCGACCCGTTGCCTCAGCTCGTCGATGTCCCTGCGGCGCGCCATGCACCCATTGTGGCACCTGGGCGGGACGACGCTCTCGCCGGGCTCGGCGGGGCCGCGCACCACTCCACACCCACCCGCGATCAGTGCCGAACTCGGCGGAACCCCGAGTCCCGCACGGATCGGCGCGGGAGTGGGCGTTCAGCGCTCGAGGCTGAACCGGCAGAAGCGCCATCGTCGACCGCCCGGCAGTCGCACGTAGCCCGCGCCCGGCGTCGAGCCGCCGCGTCGCGCCGCGCTGTCGAGCGTGTCGACGATCGGCCAGCGGACGTAGCGCAGCTCCACGATCCCGTCGTCGAGCTGCGTGATCCGGAACCGGCCGATCGGCACGCCGAGCAAGAACGTGGTCCCGACGGTGCCGTCGCGCGCGAACTGCTTGCTGAAGCCGGGGGCGAGCAGCCCACCGATTCGACGGACGCGCCATCGGGGTGTCGCCCCGTCAGCCTGCATCGAACGAGAAGCTCTCGAGGAAGTGCCGCTCGAGCACGAGATCGCGTGCGGGTCGCGGTGCGATCTGGCTGAACGCGACGGTCCAGAAGACCTGCTCGGAGCGGTCCTGCACGACGTAGATGTCGAACACCAGCCGCGCGCCCTGGACCGTGCCTGAGCCGGTGATCCTGCGGGCCTCGCGTCCACCGATCGCCGGAACCTTCGCGCTGGCGGTCACCGTGGCATCGGCCGCGCCGCTGGACCGGCGCATGCCGTCGGTGATCCCGCGCACGATGTCCTGGTCGCCGAGGTCGACCGGCTCCGACATGCGCAGCGCTCCGATCTCCGCGCCGATCACATTGGCCGCTCGGCCGTGCAGGAATGTCGTCGCCCCATCCTTGCGCCAGCCGCGCGGCGCGGCGAGCTGGTCGCCGGCGAACGAGACCGTCTCGGGTTCGCCACCTTTGGTCGGCAACGGCACGATGCCGGCGTACACGAGACCGCTGTATGCCGCGAACGCGAGCATGCCGGTGACGACAAGCGTGACGAGCACGCGCGCGGCAGAGCGTCGGTACACCTGCCGGCGGAGCCCGTTTCGCGCGAGCCAGAATCCACCCGCGACTGCCGCCACGGCCACCAGCCAGCCGATCAGCACGCCGTACTGGATCGCCCGCTCGCTGCCGTCGGGCGTGTCCATGACCATGATCCCGGCCACGCCGAGCGCACCCCAGAGCAGGAACACGATGCCCTGGTAGGCAGCCTGCGGGTCGCGATCGAACTCCATGCCGAACTATTCGGCAGGAGTCGCTTCGACCTGAAATCGCTCACTCCACCGT
>JAGQUL010000031.1:2517-4062 GCA_020438525.1 Thermoleophilia bacterium
CGCACTTCCTGGATGTTGGAGATGACCTTGTCGTAGACGTGCGAGTCGGTGGCGATCACCACCGTCGGGGTGTCCTCGTCGAGCAGCGCGATCGGGCCGTGCTTCATCTCGCCGGCCGCGTATGCGTCGGACGGGATGTAGCTGATCTCCTTGAGCTTGAGCGCTGCCTCCAGGCTCACCGGCAGGCCGACGTGTCGGCCCAGGAACATGAAGAACTCCTTCGCCGAGAAGCGCGTGGCGATGTCCTGGATGTTCTGGTGCCAGCTGTCGCTCTCGAGCATCACGCGCATCAGGTCGGGGATGCGGTGCAGCTCGTCGCGCACGATGTCGTGTTCCTCGGTGCCGAGCGAGCCGCGCTGCTCGGCAAGCCACATCGCCAGCACCGCGAACGCCATCACCTGTGCGACGTGCGTCTTGGTTGCCGCGACGCCGATCTCCAGGCCGGCGCGGGTGTAGAGCGTGCCGTCGGCGACGCGCGTGGCCTGCGAGCCGAGCACGTTCGTCACGGCCAGCACCTTCGCGCCGCAGACCCGAGCCTTCTCCATCGCGGCAAGCGTGTCGGCAGTCTCGCCCGACTGCGTCACGCCGATCACCAGCGTGTCGTCGCCCATCGGAAAGTCACGATGGCGCCACTCGCTCGCCAGGTCGACCTCCGCGTGCACGCCACCCCAGCTCTCGAGCATGTACCGCCCGACGAGGCCTGCGTGGTAGCTCGTGCCACAGCCGAGCACCACCACGTGGCGGATCTGCTTCGCATCCTCGCTCGTGAGGCCGGTCTCCACGATGTCGACCGGCGCGCCGCGACGCATCCGCTCGCCCAGCGTGTTCTCGAGCGCGTCCGGCTGCTCGTTGATCTCCTTGAGCATGAACGTCTCGTAGCCACCCTTCTCGGCAGCGTCGTCGTCCCAGTCGATCTGCATCGCCTCGCGCGTGAGCTCGCCACCATCCAGCGCGAGGAACCGAGCACCACCGGGCGTCACCACCACCAGCTCGTCGTCCTCGATCAGCTGCACGGTCTTCGTCCACTTCAGGAACGCCGCGATCGCCGACGCGACGTACGTCTCGCCGTCACCCACGCCGATCACCAGCGGGCACTGACGTCGCACGCCGATCATCGTGTCGGGGTGATCGGTGTGCATCACCACGATCGCGAAGTGACCCTCCAGGTGCGCGTACGCATCCTTCACCGCCGCAAGCAGGTCACCGTTGTAGGCACGATCGACCAGGAACGGAACGACCTCCACGTCGGTCTCGCTCGTGAACACGTACCCCTGGCCCTCGAGCTCGGCGCGCAGCTCCACGTAGTTCTCGACGATGCCGTTCACCACGACCGTCACCTTGCCGTCCGGCGAGCGGAACGGATGCGCGTTGTGCTCCTCCGGCTTGCCGTGCGTCGCCCAGCGCGTATGACCGATGCCGGCATGGCCGGGCAGCGGCTGATCGGCCAGAACGCGCTCGAGATTGACCAGTTTGCCGGCGGCACGGCGGCGGTCGAGCCGGCCTGAATCGACGGTTGCCACGCCGGCGGAGTCATAGCCGCGATAT
>JAGQUL010000230.1 GCA_020438525.1 Thermoleophilia bacterium
CTGGCCGCACGCGTGGCCGCTCAGGCGAGCCGGCGCAGCATCCGCCCCGCGAGCAGGGTCGGCACCGCGGCGATCGCGAGCAGCTGGATGCCGCGATCACGCACCGTGTCCCACGGGTGCGCATCGAACAGCACCGCGTTGAACAGGGCGCGCGACGGAGCGACCGGGAGCATGTTCTCGATCCACGAGAGCACGCCGTCGGTGCCCACGAGCGCGAGCGGCGCGAGCGGCAGGATCAGCAGGATCCCCACGAGCGTTGCCGTGCGCGCGTCGCGAACGAGCACCGCGATCAGCGCACCGATCGCCGAGCACGCGAAGCTTGCGAGCACCACCGCGCCGAGCAGCAGCGGCAGGCGTGTCCAGGCCTGCGGTTCGAGCACGCCGAACGCGGCGAACAGCCCCGAGCAGAACACGATCGCGAGCAGCGCGCCGAGCAGCAGCTTGCCGGTCAGCACCTGCCACGGTCGTGCGAGCCCGCGCAGCAGGCGACCGAGCACGGCGTCGTCCTTCTCCGCGGCGAGCGACGCGCCCACGAGCACCACGCACACGAACGAGATCGACACGGCGAGCGCGAAGCCGAGCGCCTGCGCGGTCAGCAGCGGGCTCTTTCCCTCCGCGCGCTGCACGTCGAGCCGCACGGGGGCGGCGGTCGCCTCGAGCGCATTGTCGGCGAGCCCGATCGCGGTGCCTGCGTCGCGTGCGAATTCCACCGCGCGGTCGATGCGATCGATCAGGTCGGGATCGCCGTCGTTGGCCTCGAGCTCGTCACGCGCCTGCGACAGGTCCTCCTCGATCGGTGCGAGCCCGTACAGGTCGTAGCTCTCGCCCTGCACCACCACCTCGCCGCCGGTCACGAGCTTGTCGAGGTACTCGCGGTTCGCCTCGATGAGCGCGTCGCTGATCTTCAGGTTGATGTTGTAGATCACCCCGCGCATGCGCTGCGCGACCACCTCGCCGAGCGGGTTGTCGCCCACGAGGAACTCGATGTCGGCGCCCGACAGCTGGGTGTTGAGCTTCGCGATCGTGCCCTGCGGTATCACGAGCACGCCCGCGACCTGGCCATCGTCGAGCGCGCGTTCGGCCTCGTCGCGCGTCATCGTGACCACGTCCACGCCGTTTCGCTCGGCCTGCTTCACGTAGCTCGAGATCGCGAACTCGTCGTTGCCGATCTCCACCTTCGCGCCGCTCGCGTCCTCGTTCACGAACGCGACCCGCGGCGGGCCCTGGTCGAGCAGCACGCCGCCCACGATCGCCGCCACCACGAGCGGATACAGCACGAGCAGCACGAGCAGTCCGCGCGTGCGCGCGAGCATCCGGACGTCCTTGCGGGCGAGCAGCAGCGGCACCTTCACGACTCCGGCACCCCTTCCTGCCAGATCGCGAGCAGGCCGGTCGAGATCGGATCGAGTCCCGGCACGTGCGCGTACGGGTGCTTGTCGGTCCGGAAGCCGGTCGCCGCATCGGCGAGGCCCTCGAGCGAACCGTTGTAGACGACCCTTCCGCCCACGATCACGACGATGCGATCGGCGACCGACGCGTCCTCGAGCGAGTGGGTCGAGTACAGGACGCTGCAGCCCGCGTCGGCGCGATCGCGCAGCATGCGGAACATCGCCGTGCGATGCACCAGGTCGACTCCCGTGGTGGGCTCGTCGAGCACGAGCAGCTGCGGATCGCCGAGCAGGCCCACCGCGATGTTCAGGCGCTGGCGCAGCCCGCCCGACAGGTCCGAGACCGGCGTGTCGGCCCACGGCTCCAGGTCGCCGGCGCGGATCGTTGCATCGGCCGCCTCGCGCGGCGGCTGCGGGAGCTTCATCAGCCGCGCGAACAACTCGAGGTTCTCGCGCACGGTCAGGCGCGCGTACGTGGCGCCTCCCTGCGGCACCCAGCCGATCGCGCGCCCGGTCGGGCCCTCCACCGTGCCGGCGCTCTGGTCGAGCAGCCCGACGAAGATCTTCATGAGCGTGGTCTTGCCGGCGCCATTGGGGCCGAGCAGCACCACGATCTCGCCGCGATCGAGCTCGAGGTCCACGCCGCGCAGCACCGTGCGGCGTCGGTAGCCGCCCTCGATCGCTCGTGCCTGCAGCAGGTGGTCGCTCACGACGTGCCCTTCGACCCGTCAGGCCCGTCGCCTGCATCGCGGCGTCGGCGGCGTCGTGACGCGATCGCCGTCTGGAGGGTGCGCCCGATCGACGAAGATCGCGTCTCGGGCGGGGGCGGCGGCGTTTCGCTGCCCGCCGCACCGGCGAGCGCGGGCTCCGTCGTCGGCCATGGCTCGAAGCTGATGCGCTCGGCGATGAACTGGACGATCTCGCGGCCGACCGCCAGCAGCGGCAGCGCGAGCAGGATGCCGCCGATCCCCATGATCTGGGCACCCGCGAGGATGCCGAAGATCACGAGCAGCGGGTGCACCGCGATCGCGGCACCCATCAGCTTCGGGATCACGATGTGCCCTTCGATCTGGTGCAGCGCCAGGAACAGCAGCGCCACCGCGATCGCCGGGCCGAGCCCGTCGAAGGCCGCGGTGATGATCGGTGGGATCGAGCCGATCACCGGCCCGATCGAGGGCGCGAACTCGGTCACCGCCACGAACAGCCCGAACAGCACCGCGTACTGCTCGCCGGCGGGCCAGATCCCGGTCACCCCGAGCAGCCACATGCCGAACGTCGCGCTCAGCCCCATCACGAGCGATGCCAGGGTCTGCCCCACGGTGTAGCGCAGCAGCGACCGCTCCATCCGGCCGTACAGCTGCTCCACGCCGCTGTCGGCGGGCAGCAGTCGTGCGAACAGCCGCCCGATCCGTGGCGCGTCGAGCAGCATGTAGATCGTGATCACGATCACGAGCACCACGTTGAACGCGGCGTGTGCCACGACCGTCACGAACTCGCGGCCGAACTGCAGCGCGTTGCCGCTCAGCTCGGTGGATCGCTCCGCCAGCTGGTCGACGAGCTTGACGCCCTGGTTGCGCAGGTCGACGTTCGCGCCGCGCCGATCCAGGAAGCCCTGCAGGTCGTCGATCCGCTGCACCGTCTCGTCGGCGACCTGCTGCGAGTTCGCCCGCATCTCCGTCGCCTGGGCGCTCAGCAGGTCCACGGCGCCGATCGTGATCACGGTCACGAGCGCCGCGAACGCGCCGAACACGACCAGCACGCTCAGGATCCGCGGCAGACCCCGGCGTGCGAGCGATCGCACGAGCGGCGCCAGCAGGATGCTGATCAGTCCCGCGACGAGGAACACGACCACGGCGTGGCTCGCCGCGCGCACGAACAGCCAGCCGAACAGCAGCACGATCGGCAGTCCCACGAGCTGCACCCACGGCGGCACTTCGAGCGCGGTCGGCCGCCCCGTCGGTTCGACGGTCGGAGCGTCGTGCGTGTCGGGTCGCGGATCCACGCGGGGCACACTACCGAGCCATCGCTGTGGGCGTGGCCCACCCGGGGTCCACGTGGTGGCCGCACCGGCACCATCCGCGTGGCCGGACCGCCGCCTGCGCCCCCCGCCGTGACCTACCATTGCGTCGATGGACGATGTCCGTACCCGCACCAACGACCAGCCGCGCCGCCCCGTCGCGCCGCAGCCGTCGAGCCACGCGCACGCGCGCTACCGGCCTGTGCGCTCGCCGCTGCAGTCGATGGGTCCGTCGCTCGAGGAGGAGCGTCGGCGCCAGCGCGTGGCGCGCCTGATCGCCGTGGCCAGCGTGGTCGTGGTGGTCGCCGTGGTGCTGCTCGTGTGGGTCGTGGGCATGCTCGGCCGCGAGGTCGTGACCGGCGCCGGATCCACCACCGCCACCGCCGCGCGGGGCGGCACCGCCGCAGCCGCGGCGATCGACCGCACCGGCGCACCCACCCCGCAGACGCTCGCGAGCGCCGTGGTCGACAAGGGCGAGGCGCAGCTTCGGCTGCAGCTGCCGATCCGCAGCGAGGCGCTTACGGGCATCGGCTTCGGCCCGCGCCGCGAGCCCGGCGTGATCGAGCTCGAGCCCGCCGGAACACGCGCCAACACCTCATGGCTTCGCCGCACCACCCAGCGCTTCCTGAGCACCACCCCGGCCGGCGACCTGCGCTGGTTCCAGCTCGGCGAAGGCACCCCCGAGATGGTCGTGGTGGGCGCGCTGCCCGAGACCGAGGTGTATGCGCCGATCGACGGCAAGGTCGTGGCGATCACCCCGTACGTGCTCGACGGCGAGCAGCGCGGCGTGCTGATCCAGCTGCAGCCGACCGGCGACGGTCAGACCCTCGTGGTGCTGCGCAACCTCGACGCCGACCCGGAGCTGCTCGTCGGCACCACGGTGACGCAGTCGGTGACGCGCCTGGGAACCGTGCGCGACATGGAGGGCGCGGTCGAGACTCCGCTCGCCGACTACACGCACGACACCGGGTCGGGCATCGACATCTACGTGCTGCGGATCAGCGAGCCCGCCACCGAGCGGCTCGGCTGATCGCGCGCATGCCAGCCCGCGCCCGCGGGTAGCACCACAGGCGTGGTGCTCGTGCTCTGGATCCTGGTCGTCGTCGCCCTGCTGCTGGCGGGGCTGTGGGCGTGGCAGGTGCACACGCCGCGCACGATCCGCTGGGAGGACGTCGAGCACGAGGGCGTGACCGGTCGAGTGGCGCCCGGACTGGTGCTGCAGCACGACGACGGGCACACGGTGTGGGCCTCGCGCGGCTACTCGATCTACCGCAGCGAACGCGGCGGACCGTTTCGTCGGGTCGCGAAGGTGCGGCCGCCGTGGGGCGAGCCGTGGGGCGGATTCGTCGCGGGCCTGCGCGCGATGTTCGGCTACCAGGAGCTGCTCGAGCTGCTGCCGCTGGGGGACGACGACCTGCTCGTCGTGAGCGGCGGCTGGGTGCAGCTGGTCGATCTGGGGTCGGGTCGCGTGCGGCGCACGCACGAGCTGCGCTACTTCGGGCGTGGCAAGGGTCGCGGGCTGATGGCGTTCGGGCTGTGTCGCGACCTCGAGGGCGCGCTGTACTTCGCCGAGTACGTGACCGAGAGCGGCGATCGACCGACGGGGATCTGGAAGAGCACGGACGACGGCGCGACGTGGGCGCTCTGCTACGAGTTCGCGCCGACCGACATCCGTCACGTGCACGCGGTGCAGTGCGATCCGTTCGACGGGTCGATCTGGATCGGCACCGGCGACCGCGACGAGCACTGCTTCGTGGGTCGTTCGGAAGACGGTGGTGCGACGTTCGAGTGGGTGGGGACGGGGCGGCAGATCCACCGCACGTGCTCGTTCGCGTTCTTCGCCGACGAGGTCGTGTGGGGGATGGATGCCGACTTCGAGCAGAACCACGTGATCCGCTGGGAGCGCGCGGGTGGCGTGGGGGCGGAGCTGGGCGTGCACGCCGAGCTGCCGGATGCGACGTACTACGCGGCGAAGGTGAGCGACGACCACGCGCTGCTCGGTGTGGCACAGGGCGTTGCGCAGGTGTGGGTTGCGGCGCGCGACGGCAGCGCGGTGAAGTGGCTCGACTGGTCGGTTCCGAGCGAGCCGCCCAGGCGAGGGCCGTCGCCGGGCGTGCGGCTCGCGCGCGGTGACCACGCGGGCGCGGAGTTCGTGCACGTGAACCCGCTGCGCACCGATGCGCACGAGGCGTCGATCTTCCGGTTCGAGCGAACGGACGTGCCCACCCCGTGAGCGGCGAATCGCGCGAGGACCAGGGCGAGGTCGAGGTCGTGGTGGACACGGCCGTGCCCGACAACGAGCCCGTGGCGGCGGGCGCGTCGGCGACCGCAGGCGTGGCGCGCGACGCGGGGCTGGCGGTGGGT
>JAGQUL010000231.1 GCA_020438525.1 Thermoleophilia bacterium
ACGCTCATCGCGTAGTCGAGGTACGAGCTCTGCATCTCCCGCTCGAGCTCGACGAGCTCGATCCGCCCGCCGCCCATCGATCCGCCGTCCAACATGTCGCTCATCGCTGCTCCAGACCCGATCGCGCGCCGTCCCTCGTGTGCGCGCGCACCTGCGCGTGATCCTATCGCCTCGACCGGCCGCCGGCGCGCGGAAATTCGCGCAATTGACGGCGTTTCACCCCACACCCCGACGCTTTTTGCGAGATTTTGCTTTTGTTATGGGAGCATGGTGCACGGGCAAGGATGGCCCACCGCCCCGACCCATCACGCGAGTCCGCGCGCGCACGCCGCGCCCAGGAACACGCCTTCACGCTGATCGAGCTGCTGGTCGTGCTCGTGATCGTCGCCGCGGTCACCGCGATCCTGATCCGATCGCACAGCTCGACGAGCGCATCGACGATGCGACGATCGGCGATCGGTGCGGCCCGCTCCTACGGCGACGCGATCGACGACTTCCGCAAGGACCATGGTGGACGGCCGCCGGTGCTCGGCGACGCGAAGGACTGGCCGACGGGATCGGCGGCGAAGGGTCCGCGCAACACCTACGACGGGCGAGCGTACCTGCGTGGCAGCGCGCCCGAGGCGGTCGGCGCGAAGCAGGCACAGCTCGTCGGCGCATCCGCATCCACGACCAACGGCGCGCGTTTCGCGCTGCAGTACGCCCCGGTCGCTGCCACGCCCGGCGGCTGGGTGATCGTCGTGCGCGACCAGCGATCCCAGGTCAAGCCCTGCTACGTGCAGGGCGGCGCCGCCACGCCGCCCGCAGGGATGCAGCTGTGCTGACCGGTCGCGAACAGGGATTCGGGCTCGTCGAGCTGCTGGTCGGGATGGTGATCGCCTCGATCGTGCTCGCGGCGTTCCTGCTCGTGTTCCGACAGGCGCTGCTGCGCAGCAGCGAGGTCGACTCGCGCGCGATCAGCGCCGCCCGCCTCTCCGAGGCGCTCGATCGGCTTGGCGACGACGTTCGCTCGGCGCGCAAGGCCGACCGCGCCGACATCTTCAAGCTGTCGACGCGCGACGAGCTGCGCGCACAGCTCACCGCCAACGCGATCAAGTACGGCGATGTCGCGTACGCGGGCGGCTCGCAGTTCGCGGTGTGGACCGATTCGGACGCCGATCCGGCGGGACCGCGCTGTGCGACCTGGCGGTTCGAGCAGGTCGACGACGGCGCGACCGTCACCGCGCTCGTGCGCCGCTCCGGCCCGCCCGGCGGGCCCTGCCCCAACGCGCACGGCACGCGCGAGGTGATCCTGACGCT
Source organism: Thermoleophilia bacterium (assembly GCA_020438525.1). The sequence continues at coordinate 1,300 of JAGQUL010000231.1, forward strand.
CGGCGAGAACGTCCCCGTGCCACCGCATGCGTTCCGGTATGGCCTGCTCACGCCGGTGAGCGCGAACACCTGCAGCATCGTGGAGACGTCGCCGAACGCCCCCTCGATGAATCCCTCGCAGCTGCTGAACATCGTCAGCCTGACCCTCGACCTGTCCTCCGGCGCGACGCGGCAGACCGCCGTGCGGCGCGACATGGACGCACGCAACACGATCGACATCTGGTCACGGCTCAACGACGACTACTACTACGCGCTCGGGTGTTCGGCATGAGCGCGCTTCCTCGACACCACCGACACGACGACGAGCGCGCGTTCGCGCTGCCGGCAGCGATCCTGCTGGGGATGGTCGCGCTGATCCTGATCGTCGCGGCAGGCACCTACACGATGGGGCGCAAGAGCGATCACGACCGACGCCGCGACCGGGTCGTGGCGATGCCCGTCGTCGACACGGCCGTGACGCGCCTCAAGCTCGCCCTGGAGCATAACCTGCTCGCCGAGGAGAACGAGTACGTCCCGACGTCGACAGCGTTGATGCAGCTCGTGTCGGGCACCGACGCAACGCCGCTGACGAACGTCGTGATGGATCCGCCGATCCCGCCGGGGATGCCGAACGTCACGTTCCGCGAGCCGGGCCAGCCGGGGTCGGAGACGATCGGGTACTGGCAGCTGCTGCGCGTATTCGCGCCCGAGTACGAGGACCCCGCCGACGAGGGCATGGTGGTCGCGTACCTGCGTGCGTGGAGCGCGCCGGTCAACGCGCTGCCGAGCGCGGGCACCGAGCCGCGCCTGGTGCGGATCGAGTTCCGACCCGGCCGCTTCGCCGACTACCAGGCGGTGATCGACGGCCCGATCCTGTTCGGTCCCGGCGCGACGCTCAACGGCCCCGTGCACAGCAACGGCTTCCCCGATGATCGTGCGAACCTGAAGGACGTGCTCGAGAACTCCAACGAGCGCGTGTCGACCACCGCCAACAACGTCAAGGTTCCCTGTACCGGCGCGGGCCAGATCACCACCGCGGAAGGCACCGTCAAGGCGGCGGACTTCCCCGGCTGCGTGGTGCAGACCAACACCCGTCGCTACGTCAACCTGCTCGCGGCCGAAGAGGCGTTCAAGCGGATGCGCAAGGCCTGCGCGGTCGGATCTGCGCGCGTGCACTGCTACAACGAGCTGCTCGACCATCCGTCGCAGATGCAGGGCTCGTCGGTGCCGTCGACGCTGTCGCAGAAGGCGCCGGACCTGCGCGGCTACCGCGTCCAGCTGTCCGCCACCTCGATCAAGGTCACGAAGTTCGAGGTCAACTGGGTCTCGCAGACCGTCGAGCAGTACGGCAGCTGGTCGAAGACGATCAGCACGCCCAAGGACTCCACCAACGTGCTGCTGTTCGACGACAGCGTGATGGTGGAAGGCACCACCAAGGCGCGCGTCACGATCGCGGCACGCAAGCCCGACGAGACGCTGTCGACCGTCGACCCGAGCGTGAAGAGCGGCGGCGCGACGATCTACATCACCGGCAACGTGGGCAGCAGCGGCACCTCCGCGGTGCTCGGACTGCTCGCCCAGGGCGGCGTGCTGCTGCAGTCGGTGCAGGGCGAGGGCTGCGTCAGCAACATCAACGCCGCGATCATGTCGATGTCGGGAACCCTCACGATCGACCCGCGCTACACCACGCGGCTCTACCAGGGCGGTGGACCCAAGTGCGGGACGATCGAGGTGCGCGGATCGATCGCGGCGCACCGCTCCCCGGTGCTCTACTGGACCTGGGACAACGTCACCGGCTACACGGGGTACTCCACGCGCATCTACTCGTGGGACAAGGACATGCGTCGCAACCCGCCACCGTACTTCCCGACCACCGACGTGTGGGAGTCGCGACACGTTCGACCAGCCAACCTCGACTGCTTCTCCGATGGCGACATCACCGACCCGGACTGCTGACCATGAACCGATCCCGCACATATTGCGCCGCGCGTGGTGAACGAGCGTTCGGGCTCGTGGAGGTGATCGTCGCGGGCGTGGTGCTGATGATCGTCGCCGCCGCGATCAGCACCGTGGTGGTGGGCACCCTCAAGAGCCAGGCGTCGCTGACCCGATCCGAGCGCAAGACCGCGGTCGCGGAGGGCCTGTTCGAGCGACTGAAGGCCGACAACGACTGGGCTGGACCCAACGGCGCGAACTGCAACTCGATGCCGATGGGACAGACCACCACCCCCTGCAAAGCAGCGTGGCTGCGCAGCCACTACGCCGCTGACCGGATCGTCGACCAGAGCGACTCATCCAGCCCGATCACCTACGACATCCGGTACAAGGTCGTCGGCGTCGACGACGCGCTCGACGGCGTCGGGCAGAACGACGCCGACGGCACCCGCCCCGACTACTACGACGCGGAGATCCGCGTCCGCCGCGACTCGCAGGACAAGTGGGCGGTGATGCGCGGCACGATCGATCCGCCCGGCCGCGCCTCGACCGGCGCGCTGACGATCAACGTCTGCCAGGTCAAGCGGCAGTGGGACGAGCGCATCCCGATCGCCAGCTGCCCCGAAGACAACGAGGTGCTGCTCGGATACCCGGCCGGTGGGCTGCCCCCGCCATTCGGCAGCAACACCGACAAGCACGCGCAGTACGACTGGCGCGCGGCGCTGTCGCAGGCCGGCTCGGCGGGTGGTGCCGTGGGCTGGAAGCGCGTGACGTACCTGGTCGAGCCGGCGAACGGCGTGCAGGTGCGGCTGACCAAGCGTGCCGAGCCCGGGATCACCGACTTCACGGTGTACCCGGCCGGATGGACACCGCCCGGCAACTGCAGCGGGTCGGCCGGCCGCACGGCGGTGACCTGCACCGTGACCGGCGCCAACCCGCTCGTCACCGTGCCAGGGCTGCTGCCGGGCCACTACGACGTGAAGCTCGTCGACAGCTCGATCCCGCACGGCTACGAGCCCTGGTCGCTGCAGTCGATCCCCTCCGGCGACACCGCGATCGTCGAGGGTGGCCGCACCTCCCGCGCGCTGCAGGTGATCAAGCCCGTCGACCGCAGCTCCTACACGGTCGACCTGTGGTCGTGCGACGAGTCCGAGGTGCAGACCTGGGGCACCGGACCCTGCGTCGACCGGATCGAGCCCTACGGTTTCTCCGGCTACCTCGCGCCGGCCGCATCGGCGCGCGCACACTGGTCGTTCGACTCGTCGCAGAGCTGGCTGACCGGCAGCGGCGTGGAGAGCGTCGGCGCGGGCGCGAGGTCGATCACCTTCAACGGGCTCGCACCGGGGCTGTACTCCGGCCGCGTGGTGACCGGATCACAGGGCTCCTACCAGCTCACGCGCGGGCCTGACGGCACGCCGCTCGAGTTCATGTGGATCGACCCGGTCGCAGGCGGCCTCGCCGGCGGCGACGATCCCAACAGCGGCGAGGCGACCTACACCCGACACTGGTGCGACTACGACCGGCGCGTGGCGTATCTGGCGGGCGTCGGACTCGGATCGAACGGCGGCTACGTGCCCCGCACCGTCTACGAGTACGACTCGGTGCTGCAGGAGGATGGCACCTACGCGTCCGTCGTGACCGGCAGCCACATCGTGCAGGACTACTACTACTCCGCCGACGCCAGCTGCAAGAGCAGCGGTGGCACCGGCACGCCGCCCGGTCCGGGCAGCGGCGGCGCCTGACCGCTCACACGTCGACGTTCGCCTCGCGGGCGTGCCGCTCGATGAACTCGCGACGCGGCTCGACCTGGTCGCCCATCAGCATCGAGAACACCTCGTCGGCGCGCTCGGCCTGCTCGATCGTGACCTGCTGCAGGATCCGCTTCTCCGGATCCATCGTGGTCTCCCACAGCTGGTCGGGATTCATCTCGCCAAGGCCCTTGAATCGCTGCACCTCGATGCCGTGCTGCGTCGCCTCGAGGATCGCGCCGCGCAGCTCGCTCCAGCTGGCAGCCTCCACCTCGCGCTTTTCCGCATACCGGGCCACGAAGCGCGGCCTGCCGGCGGCTGCCTGCAGCTTCTCCGACGCCTTGCGCAGGCCCTTGTACGCGCTCGTCTGAAACAGCGCGAACGGCAGCACCACGCGGCTGGCGCCCATCGTCGCGGTGTCGATCGAGCGGAAGTGCACCTTCTCCTGCTCGGAGTCGACGTGCTCGATCTGGATCTCGTACGGGTCGCCGTCCTGCGGGTCGCGGCCGAGCAGCTGCACGAGCTGCTCGAACGACGCGATGTCCTCGAACAGGATCGGGTGCGACCACAGCCAGTCGGCGGCGTTGCGGCCGTACTCGCCCTGCAGGCTCGACGCCCACCCCTGGGCTTCCTTGAGGTCGCGCGTGAAGCGCTGCCAGCGCGACTCGCTCCACGCCTGCTGCGTGCCGTCGCCCGACTGCACGGTCACCTGGTCGATGCGCTCGCCGACGAGGAACTCGACGAGCTCGTGCTCCTTCTCGATGTAGCGCTCCTGGTTGCCGTACTTGATCAGGTACAGCGGTGGCGCGGCGATGTAGATGTAGCCGGCCTCGATCAGGTCGCGCGCCTGGCGGAACAGGAACGTCAGGATCAGCGTGCGGATGTGCGCGCCGTC
>JAGQUL010000232.1 GCA_020438525.1 Thermoleophilia bacterium
TGCGCCCCTCACGCCACCCGCTCCCGCACGCGAGGACCACCCGCGCGCGTCATCCGCCCAGGTAGGTGAGACGACGCAGCGAGAATCGCGTCGACCGCCATACGAGGCGCGCGTTGGCGAGCACCCATGCCACCCCGAGCAGCGGCAGCACAGGTACCGCTCCGCCGATCATCACCGACACCGCCACGGCGGCCGCGAGCGCGGCCGCGGTGCGACCCAGCGGCAGCCAGAACAGGTGCGCGAGCCCGAGCAGCATCCCGATCGCGAGCACGTCCACGAGCCCGAGCATCCAGGTGCCGCTCGCGACCGGCACGTGCAGCACCAGCAGGTCGATGCGCTCCACCATGCCTACTGGAATCGTCGTCGATACAGAAACCGCGTGACCGCCGCTCGTCGACTGCACCCCGTCATCGAGCAACCTGTCGGTCACGCCGAATGCGACGCTGTGCGCATCCGACACGCCCGCGGCGAGCAGCAGCGGCAGCGCCCAGACCGCGCGACGCACGACCCGTGCGGCAGCGAGTCCGAGCAGCAGCGCACCACCGGCAGAAGGCATGCTCGCCCACGCGACCTGCCCGTCGTGGACCATCCACGCGCCAACGGCGAGCAGCACCAGTCCGCCACCGAGCAGTGGCTCGGTCCGGATCCGTGCGAGCGGCGCCATCGCCGCGCCCATGATCACGATCGCGAGCAGCACCGGAAGCACGAGCAGCACGTCGGCGCGGTCCACGCCGACGAGGTCGACGAGCGCACGCCGCCACGGCTCCACGAGCGTGGTCGCGAATGCAAGCGGCAGGAGCGCCACGGCCGGCAGGATGCGCCGCATGAGCGCGACGCGGCGCGGGCCGTGGCGGTCGGCGTCGGTGAACAGGTCATCACATGCACGGCGCAGCTGCGGTGGCAGCGCACGCTCGCGCACGCCGGGGTGCGCGGCGCGGTCGCCAAGGTCCCCGACATGGTCGGGTAGCGGTGCGTGACGAGACATCACCCACGTTCTCGGCATCCCGTTGCTCGCGCTTGACCCGAGCTTGCCTCCGCGGCCAGCTCCGCCGCGTCACGAGCGAGCACTCGCGCGAACGCGCGCGCACGCGGGAGCACCCAGGTTCGCCCGCGCCACCGCACCGCAAGCCCGTGCAGCCCCAGGCCGAGCCCGCGCCACGTGGCGTCGCCGCCCAGCTCGCGCGCCCGATCGACCGCCTCCCTCGACAGGCGCCGCGACGTGCCCGGCACGAACGGCAGCGCATTGTCGAGCTGGCCATGCACCACGCGAAGCGGCACCAGCGCGAGGTCGTCGAGCGGGAGCTCGCGCGGGAACCACGGCGCCATCGCCACCAGCCCGGCAACTCCCGGCTCGCGAACGTTCGCCGCGCACGTCGCACCGCCCATCGACAGCGCGACCAGCACTACCGATCGTGCTGCACCCGCGGCATCGTGCTCGTGCGCGATCGCCGCGCGCACGTCGGCGACCGCCAGCTCGATCCGGTTCCACGAGCTGTCGCGGTAGCGCACCTGCGCGATCCGGGCATCGCTCCCGACCGCGTCCGCGACGCGCGGCGCGAGCCACGTCATCGACGTGCTCCAGCGACCCGGCCGCGATTCACGGGTTCCACCGCCCACGAGCAGCACGCTGGTCGTCGTCGCCCCTCCTCCATGCGCCCGCAGCTGGCCGCCGCTCGGCAGCTCCACGTGCTCGCTGAAGTCGAGATCCCCCATCACCACCAACCTACGCGGACGGGGCGCCGTGCGGATTGTGCACGTCGCCCCGTTCGACCAGCTTCGGTGTGGCGCGTCGCGCTACCGGTCGGGCGTCCACTTCGGAGCCTTCTTCGGCGCTCGGACGAGCAGCACGCGCGGTGGGCTCTTGACGAGCGACCCGTTGACGGTGCTCTTGAGGAACGCCTGGTACGTGAAGCGCTTGGTCTTGAGCCGACGTTCCTTCGCAGTCAGCCGGATCAGTCCGAACGCCTTTGCATCGGCCTTTCCGGTCAGCCGCACGTAGCGGGTGCCGGCAGCGCTCGAGATCTTCACGTACGAGCGGGACTTGTCGATCGTGCCCAGGTGCTGCACGTGCACCCGGAACGCATAGAACGCGAGCCGCGTAGTGTGGATGTCCTTCACCCGCACGCCGCTGTTGACGTATGCCGCTGCGCCGAGGTTGAGCTGCGTGCCGTCGTCGAACGCGGTCCCGTAGACCTGGTTGGACACGTCGGCGATCGACTGTGCGGCGGGCTCGGCATCGATCGCGAACGCTCGGACGTCGCTCACGATGTCGGGCGCCCCGTCGACGTTCGACTTCGACACGACCTGCCAGTAGTAGACCTTCCCGGGCTCGAGCGCGAGCAGCTGGTCGTTGCCGAGCTGGTCCACGCCGGTCGCCCAGCGGTTGCAGCCCCAGTGGTAGGTCGTGCCCTCCATCGCCCACACGAACTGTCGGCAGTAGCGGACCGTGGTCTTCATATCGGGGTCGCTCGCGAGCAGCACCCAGCGCGGGGTCTCGCGATTGCCGTCGGCGTCGTTCGACGGGTCGAACTGCACCATCGGCGCCAGCTCGAGGTGGTCGAAGTGCTGCCCGTCTGCCGGTGTGACGAGCGTCGCGCCCGTGGCGTTCGCCGAAGCGGGCAGCGCCAGCAGCAGCGCTGCAAGCGTGAGGGCGATGCGCAGCGGAGCGCGTCGCCATGTTCGAATCACCGCACCGTGATCCATGATGGCCTTCCTCCCGTGTCGCGCGCCCGTTTCGTGGCCCCATCGGTCAGGTCGGGGTCGAGGGACGCGTCCACCCGTACATCGCGTTGGCCGCTTCTGCTGTTTCATCGATTTCCGCGGGTGTGCAGGATTTCGCGCAGGAGCGGCCATCCGATGGCCCTTGTTCGAGCACGCGTGCCGTAGGCGAACACTTCTCCGACGAGCGCCGGCCGTTCCTGTATATTTGCCGCGA
>JAGQUL010000233.1 GCA_020438525.1 Thermoleophilia bacterium
GTCGTCGCCGATGATCGGCAGGCCCTTCTCCTCGAAGCGCGCGCGCCACTCGGGTCGGCCGGCGATGAACACCGGGATGCAGTTCACGAAGCCGGTGCCCGCCTCGAGCGCCGCGTTCGCGTAGAACTGCACTGCCTGCTCGCTGCCGACGGGCAGCAGGTTGATGAGCACGTCGACCTCGCGCTCGCGCAGCACTGCGGCCACGTCGACGGGCTCGGCCGGCGACAGCTCGACGACCTCGCTCAGGTACTTGCCGATGCCGTCGAGCGTCGGTCCGCGCTGGACCTCCACGCCGGTGGCGTCGACGTCGGTGAACTTCACCGTGTTGTTCTCGCCGGCGAAGATCGCGTCGGCGAGGTCGAGGCCGACCTTCGCGTCGGCGACGTCGAAAGCCGCGACGAACTCGATGTCGCTGACGTGGTAGCCGGCGACGGTGTGGTGCATGAGGCCTGGCACCTCGTCGCGTGCGTCCGCGTAGTGCGTGACGCCCTGGACGAGGCTCGAGGCGCAGTTGCCGATGCCGGCGATTGCTACTCGGACCTTACCCGGGTGGTTCGCCCCCGATGGGTTCTGGGTCGTGCTGGACATTGCCGTGTCTCCTTGATGATGAGCGCTCGCGACGGGGTTTGCGTCCGTCGGGCAACGCTCGCTTGACGTGGATTACGCGCTGCAGGACCGTCAACGCTGCGGTGACGGCGAGCACGTAGACAGCGACCTCGAGTGCGGTCTCCCACCACGTCGCCAGCAGGAGCCCTGCAGAGAGGACCACGACACGCTCCACGCGCGATGCGAGCCCTCCCTTGCACTGCACGCCGAGGCTTTCGGCCTTGGCGCGCGTGTAGCTGACGAGGTACGAGCTTGCGACCGCGACGAAGCACGCCGCGATCGGCCACAGGCTCGGATCCTCGCCCCTGTTGGCGAACATGAGGGCGATGCCCCCGAGGACGAGTCCCTCGCTAACGCGATCGAGCGTGGAGTCGAGGAAGCCGCCGAACGCGCTGACGCGTCCGGTGACCTTCGCGACCGCCCCGTCGAGCGCATCCATCAGGCTCCCGATCAGGAACACGATGGCTGCAGCGAGGAACGATTCGTGGAAGACCAGCCATGCCGCGACGCCGTTGAGCACCGTACCTGCGACGGTGACGGCGTTGGGATTGATCGACCCGACCGGGCGCAGCAGCGTGCGCGCGACCCGACGCATGATGCGTCGTCCGCCCACCTCATAGCCGTCACGGATGCGCTGGAGCCTGTCCACTGCGGGGGATTATGCCCGTTCGACCGGGCGATGCGTCATGCGAGCTCACGCACGCAGGTACGCAAGTCCGCGAATTGCGGCGCGGGCTGCGTCGTCGACGGCCGCCCGAACGGGTGCTGCCTCGGCAGCGGGACCGGTCTCGAGCAGGATCGCTCCGCGCGCGGCTCCGGACCGGTCATGCATGAAGAATTCGAGGAAGCTCTCGCCGGCGGTGCCACCCGGGAGGCGGTTGGCATTGCTGACGATGCGGTCGCCTGCGTACACGTGCACGTCGGGCGCGGTTCGCGCGAGCGTGCGCTTGATCGCGGACCAGTTGAACTGCGCGCCGTCGCGGCGCGGCAGCACCGCGATGTCCACGTCGCCGGGATGCGGCTTGCTGCCCACGTAGCTGCCGCCGACGACGACCTGCTCCACGCCTGCGGCGTGCATCACGCCGAGCGAATGCCCGAGCTGCGCGGTGAGGTCGGCGCGACGGCTCGTGGATGCAAGGGAGCGCGTCACCTCGTTCCAGGCGACGTGGTGGATGCCGGCGGGCAGGTCGCCGGCCGCGGTCACGGCCGGGAGCCCTTCGCCCATCGCGGCGACCGCGGCCCAGGCCCGCTGCAGCGCGGCCTTGTTGACGGCGGTGGTCGAGCGGACGCCGCCGGCGCCGTCGGATACCGCGCCGCCGATCCCGCCGGGAATCGGCGCGTCCAACGGCAGGAACGCCGGAATCGCCGCGCTCGCGGCAGCACTCGTCACGGTCATGGTCGTCGTCTCCCCGAATGAGCAGGCACGGGCACGTACGTGCAGCGGCCGAATTCGTCCACCGGACTATCGAGGGGGACGACAATGCTGATCCACCCGTGCAGCCGCAGGCCCGCGGAAAGCGACGGAGAAACGACGCGAAACGGATTGGCGAATTGGGGGTTTACAGACGCGGAACCTCGTCGTACAACAGTGGTATAGCGATTCGGGAGACCGCATCTGAAACGGTCCCGACGCTGACATAGACATCCGGTCCACGGACGGATCAGCGCCGTATGCACCAGGTCGGTCATGGGGGTGACGACCAGCTGCAGGTGGGTGTCGACTGAGGTTTGCCGAGACGTGCGTGGGGTGCGATCTACGGATTACACGAACTTCAGATGGTGACGGAGCGGCCCGGATTGCCTTGGGGGAGGCATACCGGGCCGCTCGTCAATTCTTCTGCGTCGGCGCCGGGTGGCGCGACTCGATCAGGCATCCGGAGCGATTGCCTCGATCACGACGGTCGCGGTGTACAGCCCCTTCGGCTGGTCGTCCGCAGCCTTGAAGGCCCAGACCAGGTCGACCTGCCCTGCCTGTCCGGCACCGGCAGTGGTCGCGAGCTTCGTGGGGGTTGCGGGCACCGCGGCCCACGGATCGGTGTCGGCGGCTTCGCACGATCCCGGCGTGGTGACGGTGTCCTCGACCCACGGCAGCGCAACGGATGCGGTCAGACCGACGTTCTGGACGCAGACGCCGAACGCATTGGCGGATGGCGCGCCTCCCCAGATGGAACCGCCGCCATAGTCGCTCACGGGGTTGTCGAGCTGCGTGCGCGCGATCCCGCCGCCGGCGCCGACGAAGATCGCGATGTTCGCGTCGACTGCCGAGGCGCCCCAGATGATGCCGCAGAAGGTCGGGTCGAGGAACTGCCAGGTCGCGCCGCCATCGCGCGAGCGGCTGGAATTGCACCCTGCCTCGCCAAGGAAGAGGCTGTTCGGACCCATCGCATCGAGTGCGAACTTCGTGCAGCAGGACAAGCCAGACCTGCCGGTCCACGCGGTCGCGCCGCCATCGGTGGTGTAGCGGACCACGTTGCCGGAGCCCGCGCCACCGGCCCATGCGATGTCCGTGTCCGTGACCGCCGCGACGCTGGTCAGGTTCTCGGTGGTGCCGGACGTCTGCGCGGACCATGTGGCTCCACCGTCGTCGGTCTTGAGGATCGTTCCGGAGTCGCCGACGGCGTAGACGCGGTCCTTGTCGGCCGCGTCGACGGCGTGCAGCCGAACGCCGGTGCCGGATGCCTGCTGGACCCAGGACGTGCCGCCGTTGGACGTCTTGAGGATCGTGCCGGAGTCACCCACGGCCCAGGCGGTGTACCGATCGACTGCGACGACCCCTCGCAGGTCGGCGCCCGGTCCCGCGACCTGGACGGACCACGCCGAGCCGTCCGTCGTGGCAAGGATGGTGCCACCGGATCCGACCGCGAACGCATGCGTGGCGTCGACCGCACTGACGGCGTTCAGGTCGGTGGTGACTCCGCTCGCCTGGGTGTTCCAGGTGCCGCCGTCGGTGGTCTTTCGAATCACCCCTTCGCCGCCGACCGCGTATGCGACGTCAGCGTTGACCGCGCTCACGCCGAACAGGTCCGTCGCGTCGCCACGCTGCTTCGTCCAGTTGGTGCCGTCGGTCGTGTTGACGATCACGCGCCCGGTGCCGCCCGCCCAGACCCGGCCCGCAACGCTCGTGGAGTCCTTGATCTCGTTCGTGGTCGCCGCCGCCTGCGCCACCCAGGTCGCACCCGAGTCGGTGGTCTTGGCGAGCGCCCCCCGTGGGCCGAACACGTAGGCGGTGCCCGCCGCGGTCGCCTCGACGGCGGCATAGAACGGGCGCAGGCTTGCACCGATGCCCGGCGGGATGCGGTAGATCCAGGTCGCGCCGCCGTCGCTGCTCGCGTAGACCCCTCCCTCGGCGGTCGGGGCGAAGACGGTGGTTCCGTCGAAGGTCGAGACGTCGATCGCAATCCCCATCGATGCCGTGGGCGACCAATTGACACCGTCGGTGGTCTTGAGCAGCCTGCTGTTGTCGGCGTCGACGACGTAGACGGTGTTCGTGCCGAGCGCCCCGTCGATCGATCGGATGTCAGGCGCCCCCGCCAGCACCTGGGCCGACCAGCTCGCTCCGCCGTCGGTGCTCTTGAGGATCGTGCCGCCCCCGGCGACCGCGTACAGGTTCGAGGCGCTGGTCTTGGTCGCACCCCAGATGTACTCGGTGGTGCCGCTTGCCACCGGAGTCCAGACACCGCTCCCGTCGGTCCAGCGCCGGATCGCGCCGCCGCTTCCGAACGCGACCACGGTCGATGCGTCGACCGCGAGCACGTCGTTCACGCCGATCCCGGGATGCGTGACCGTCGTCCACGTCACGCCGCCGTCGGCGGTTCGGTACAACGTATCGTCGCCTTCGGCCCAGCCGACGCTGGTGGTCGCCATGCTGATCTGGATGGGCCCGACCGACGGCGCGTCGGAGACAAGCGACGTGCTGTTGGACGACGCCATCGCGGTGCCCTTCGCATCGCGCTGCCCGAGTCGGATCATCGCCGAGTCGTTGCTCGAGCTGAAGGTGAAGCTGCACACCCCTGCGCCCGTCGATGTCGTGCCGATCGATCCCGGCTGCACGATGCCGAGATCCCATCCCGACGAGGCAGTGCAGTTGTTGGTGAGCGAGATCGCCGAGGGGATCGTTGCCGTGACAACGGTCGACGACGACGCGGCGCCTGCGCCGGTCGCGCCCGTGGCCGCGGCGATCGCGAGCGAGATGCAGGCGACGACGATCGCGAATGCCGCCGTGCGCGCGCGCACGAGCGCGGACGTGGGGCGACGGGAGGCCGATCTTCCGAGCATGGGACGAGTATCGGCGCGCGTCGGCCAGACCTGAAGCCGGTGTACCGGCGTTTCAGGCGGCGTCGCGAGCAGCAGACGGCGCGACGGCACGCTGGTCGACGGTTGACTCGCGATCTTCGTAGACGTCTACCGCGCGGTTGACGCGTCGCTTCACGGCCACCTTGGCCGGCACGACGACGATCCGCTGGCCCAGCTCGGCGACGACGAGCGCCATCGCGAAGGTGATCGCCGCGGTCGCTGGAGCACCGTACGTCTCGAACCAGCCCAGCGCCGATGCGTAGACGAGAATCGGGAAGTGGAGCATCGCGAATGGCAGCGTGGTCTCGCCGAGGTGCCGCACGAGCCGGCGGCCGAGCAGCCACGACACCGCACCTCGGTCGAGCGCGAGCATCCACACGAGCACGAGCATCGCGGGCATGCCCCATGCTCCTGCCGTGAGCGTCGACGGCAGGTACGATCCTGCCACCGCCCAGCCGATCCACAGGCCCACGGCGACCAGCTCGAGCGAGGTGGCCCCGACCGTGCGCGGCGCGCCGGCCGAACCTGCGCGGCGGGCGCGCATCGCTGCGCCGGAGAAGACGAGGCCGACGCATGCGCCGCCGAGGAACTCGCTGAAGCGCATGAGCGGGAAGTAGTGGAACGCCCAGCCGGCCACCTCGTCGCCGCGGAACGCGATCGCCATCGTCTCGGTCAGCAGCCACCCGCCGATCGCCACCGCGAGCAGGCCACGGGTGCCCAGCGCGAACACGCGGATCAGCAGGAACATGATCGCGGGCATCGCCAGGTAGAACCCGACGAGCGCCGAGAGGCTCCACGACGGGGTGTTGAACGACAACGTGAGCAGCTGGTCGCCCAGGTGCAGCGGCAGGTATGCGTGGGTGAGCGTGGCGATCGATCCGATGCCCGCCAGCGTGCGCAGCGGTGACCGGGCGATGTCGTCGAGGTAGAGCGGCAGCATGATCGCCATGCCCACGAGGTGGACCGGCCAGAGCGATGCGGCGCGGGCGCCATAGAAGCGCAGCACGCGACCCGGCTCGAGGAGCGCGAGCTTGCGGCCGTAGGCGACCGCCAGCAGGAACCCGGAGAGCGCGAAGAAGTACGAGACGCCGGCGCGGCCGATCGCGAACAGCTGCTCGTAGAACGGCGGATCGATTCCGGCGAGGCGCGAAAAGAAGACGATGTGCACGCCGAACAGGGCGAAGCCGATGATGAAGCGGCTGCCGGTGATCGCCGTGAGCTCCGGCGTGGCGCGCTTCAGGACGGTCTCGTGCTCGGGCGCGCGTGAAGGGTCGGCATCGGGTGCGTGGGCCATGCCGCGGCTATCGGCAGACGCCCCGTGGAAGTTGAGGGCTCGACCGGGCACGCGCAGGTAACGAAATGCGCGCTGTGGCCGCATTTCGTTACCTGCGCGGTGCATGAGCTCGCATAGTTGAGTGCAATTGACGCAGATTCTTGCGAACCAAATTTGCGCCGCGGGGTATCAACTCGTACAGTGCAGTACAGGGACGCGCGCAACTTGAGGCGCAGACCATCAGATTCGGCCCCCCACGGGCCTCAACGACAGGCCCCGCGGGGCACATGACATCCACAAGGAGCACCACACCATGGGCAGGACCATCGGCATCGACCTCGGTACCACCAACAGCTGCATGGCGGTCTACGAGGGCACCGAGCCCACCGTCATCCCGAACGCCGAGGGCGCGCGCACGACGCCGTCCGTCGTCGCGTTCACCAAGTCGGGCGAGCGTCTCGTCGGCGCGGCCGCGAAGCGCCAGGCCGTGACCAACCCGGGCAACACCGTGTTCAGCGCCAAGCGCTTCATGGGCCGCAAGAAGGACGAGGTCGCCGAGGAGCAGACCATGGTCCCGTACGAGGTCGCCTCGGGCAAGAACGGCGACGCGGTGATCAAGGTCGGCGACAGCGAGTACACGCCGCAGGAGATCAGCGCGATGATCCTGCAGAAGCTCAAGGGCGACGCCGAGGAGTTCCTGGGCGAGGACGTCACCGACGCGGTGATCACGGTCCCGGCGTACTTCAACGACGCACAGCGCCAGGCGACGAAGGACGCCGGCCGCGTTGCCGGCCTCAACGTGCTGCGCATCGTCAACGAACC
>JAGQUL010000234.1 GCA_020438525.1 Thermoleophilia bacterium
CGACGCTGACGGTCGTCGGGAGGAAGATCCTGCTCGGTCGCCTCTGGAAGGGCGCCGCCGAGATCGAGCGCGTGGCACCGTGGTGGCACCGCAACGGTGCGCACTCGATCCAGCAAGCCGCCGACGGCGTGTCGTGGCGAAGCGCGCCCGACGTGGTTCGCGCGGAATCCCAGGCCGCGGCGCGACGCATCGCGGCGACCCTGCCGGCGGCAGCCGACCCGTTCCGCGCGTCGAAGGTGTTCGCGCGCCATCTCGCAGCCGCCGGCCAGGGCGGGGTGGCGGCGATCGACGACGCCGCGGCGGGCGCGCATGCAGTGGTCCATGCCTCGCTCGGCGATGCCGCACCCACGGTGGCGACGACGATTCCCCTGCGCAAGTCGGCAGGGCGGTCGCTGCAGGTGAAGGTCGCATGGGATGGCGCATCGCTGACCGCGAGCGAGCTCGTTCCGCTGCGCGACTGGCGAAGCCGCGGCCTGCGCGAGGCGCTGGATGCCGCATGGCGCGAGCTGGGCATCGATCGCGTTCGCTCGGAGCGCACCGGCATCGCACGTTCGATTTCGAACATCGGCAGCTGATCGTCGGCATCGGCGACCGCTCGCCGCCGACGAGCAGGCGAGGCGCTGCGCGATCCGGGACGGTCGCGCGGCGCACGGGCGCTCACGGGACGGAGACGACGATGACGATCGGTTCGATCGCAGCAGCCACGCCGCGACCACTGACCACCTCGGTGCCAGGGGATACGGCCGCGAAGCCGGCGCCCGATGAGCTCGTCGGCAACGGCAGGACCGACACGCGGATCTTCGGCGGCGCTGTGGGCCTCGCAACCGGTGCCGGGCTCGTGACCGGCGCAGCGCTGCTGACCAGAGATGCGCCCCAGGTGATCCGCTACGGAGCCATCGGCGCGAGCCTGGCCGCGATGGCGGGACTGACGTACCTGGGTCAGCACGTCATGGGGAAGGCGACCCGCTCGACACGAGCGGAGGTGGATCGGGCGAAGGATGCCAAGACGTTCGACCTGCAGGTCGAGATCCGCACGCTGCAGGCGAAGGCCGACGGGCGGATCTCCGGCAGGGACGAGGAGCGGATCCGGACCCTGCGCCGGGAGCGGCAGGATCTCGCCGCCGGCGCGCCGCACGTGAGCTGGTTCGCGCGCGTGGGCATACCGATCGTGGTGGGTCTCGGGGCGGGCATGGCGGGCATGGCGATCGGTGGCCGACCGGTACCCGGCGACGGCAAGGGCATGCAGGCGATGTTCAACGGCCTGGCCGGAATGATGGTCGGAACGCCGATCGGGATGTTCGCCGGCTACGAGCTCGGCACGACGCTCTTCCACGGCCCGCACATGACCGAGCTGCCCGCCGATACGGTCGCGAAGGTCGCCACGATCGACGCCGAGCTCGACGGGCTGCTCCGGCGTGATGCAACGCCGAGCGGCCCTGCTCCGACAATTGGATGAGACGCGCCACGGGACGGGTGCGCAGCACGGGACGAAAGCGGGACGAAGATGACGATCGGCGCACTCACGAACGTACGCGTGCAGACGGCCTCCACGCTGGCCACCGCACCGGCAGAAACCGCACCCGACGAGCTCGTCGGAAAGGGCGATACGTCGGCCCGGTGGTTCGGCGGGGCGGTCGGCTTCGGACTCGGGGTCGGCGCGTTCGCAGGAATCACCTCGCTCGCCGCCCGCGGCCCGCAGGCCGCACGGATCGCCGGCGGAATCGCCGGACTCGCGGCGCTTGGTGGGCTTCCGTTCCTGGGCCAGAAGCTGATGGGTCATGCGACACGGTCGACGCAGGCCGAGGTCACGCGCGAGGCCACTGCCAAGCGCGACGACGTGGCGATCGAGATCCGCACGCTGCAGGCCAGGCAGCGCGGGGACCTGACCGCCGAGGACGAGGCGAAGGTGAAGGAGCTGCGCGCGACCCGTCAGGAGCTGGCGCAGGGCAGGCCCGAGCAAGGCTGGGTCGGCAAGTACGCGCTGCCGCTCGGGCTCGCCGCAGCGATCGGGGTCGGCGCGGCGGTCGGTGCGTACAAGCTCACGCCCGACGACGGCAAGGGCATCAACTCGATGTTCAACGGCATGTTCGGCGCGATCGGCGGCGCGGCGGCAGGTGGCTGGGCCGGGAGCGAGATCGGTGCGATCGTCGCGAGCGGTCCGCACATGACCGAGCTGCCGGTGACCACCAAGGACCGGATCGCGGCGATCGACCGCGAGCTCGACGGGCTGCTCGGCCCCGCCTGACGCCCCCACGTGGAGTTTCGCATCACACGGTCGGATTCCGACCCTGACATGCGAAACCTGCCCGATGGTGCGAGCGTCGAAATCGGGCGCCGGTCGTCGTCGTCCACCGAACGCAGCCCGCTGATCCGAGGCGTTCGCGGGTAGGGTGCACGCACGATGCGGCGCACCATCCTCGACCCGTATGAAGACCGCTACGCGCGGCGCGTGTTCGGCATGCGCTCGAGCGTGATGCGCGACCTGATGTCGATCACCCAGCGACCCGAGGTGATCTCGCTCGCGGGCGGCCTGCCCGACACGGGCGCGTTCGATCGCCAGGTGCTGGCCGAGCTGGTCTCGCAGGTGGCGCTCGAGGACGGCGCCGCGGCGCTGCAGTACGGACCGACCGAGGGCATCCGGCCTGTCGTCGACGTGATCCGCGAGGTGATGCGCGTCGAGGGCATGGATCCGGATCCGGCGAACATCATCGTGACCACCGGCGGGCAGCAGGTGCTCGACCTGTTCGCCCGGACGTTCCTCGACGCGGGTGACGTGGTGATCGCCGAAGGGCCGACCTATCCGGGCGTGGTTCCGTGCTTCGACGCGGTGCAGGCCGACGTTCGACACGTTCCGCTCGATGCCGAAGGGCTCGATCCGGAGCGGGTCGAGGCGAAGCTCGACGAGCTGGCACGCGAGGGCCTGCGTGCGAAGTACCTGTACACGATCCCCACGTTCCAGAACCCGGGCGGCTGCACCACGCCGCTCGCGCGCCGCGAGCGGCTGGTGGAGCTCGCCGCCGAGCGCGACCTGATCATCCTCGAGGACAACCCCTACTCGCTGCTTCGCTACGAGGGCGAGCCGGTGCCGACGCTTCGCTCGCTCGATCGGCACGAGCGGGTTGCGTACCTGGGCACGTTCAGCAAGATCTTCTCGCCCGGCGTGCGCGTGGGCTGGATCGAGGCGCCGAAGCCGATCCTGCAGCGGATCAACCTGCTCAAGCAGGCAGCGGACCTGTGCTCGAGCCCGTTCACGCAGCTGATCGTGACGCGGTTCTTCAGCGCCGCCGACGGCGCCGACTGGAAGGCGTGGGTCGCGAAGCTCAACGGGATCTACCGCTTGCGTCGCGATGCGATGGTCGAGGCGATCCGCGAGCACTTCCCGGCGGGCACCGACTTCACCCCGCCGCAGGGCGGGCTGTTTCTGTGGGCGACGCTGCCCGGGGTGGTCGACACGACCGACCTGCTGGCGCGCGCGCTCGAGAAGGACGTCGCGTTCGTTCCCGGCCGTGGCGCGTACCTCGACGGCTCGGGCAGCAGCTCGATGCGCCTGAACTTCAGCGCGATGGACGAGGACCGGATCCGCGAGGGGATCAGACGGATCGGCGAGGCAGCCGGCGAGGTGCTCGAGTTGGCACGCTCGCTTGGCATGGACGACGAAGGGCTGGGCTGAAGATGGCGGCGACCAAGGTTGCGATCCTCTGCGGCGGACGCTCGCACGAGCGGGCGGTGAGCCTGCGCAGCGGCGCGCGCGTCGAGCAGGCGCTGCACGGCGACGCCGGCTGGGACGTGACGGTGATCGACGTGGACGAGCACCTGCCGACGGTGCTCGAGCAGGGCGACTTCGACGTGGCGTTCATCGCGCTGCACGGGCGCGGTGGCGAGGACGACCAGGTGCAGGCGCTGTGCGAGCTCGAGGGCCTGCCCTACACGGGCACGCGCAACGGGCCGTGCGGTGCCGCGTTCGACAAGGCGCGTGCGAAGCGGCTGCTGCTCGCGGCAGGCGTTCCCACGCCGGCGTTCATCACGTTCAGCGAGCACGCGATCGAGCAGTTCGGCGCGGGCGACGTTCGTGACGAGGCCGAGCAGCTCGGCTATCCGCTCGTGGTGAAGCCGGCGCAGGGCGGCAGCGCGCTCGGCACGCGGTTCGTGGACGATGCCGCGCACCTGCCGCGCGCGTTGATCGGCGCGCTCAGCTACGACCAGCACGTGCTGCTGGAGCGCCACGTGACGGGCCGCGAGCTGAGCGTGACGATCCTCGGCTCCGGCGACGACATCCGCGTGCTGCCGGCCGTGGAGATCGTGCCACGCCATGCCGACTGGTTCGACTACGAGAGTCGCTACACGCACGGCGAGACCGAGTTCACGTGCCCGCCGCAGGACATGGACGACGCGGTGCGCGAGCGCGCGGAGCAGGTAGCGCGCGCGGCATACGAGGCGCTCGACATCTCCGGCTACGGGCGCGTCGACCTGATCGTCGACGAGTCCGGCGAGGCGTGGGTGCTCGAGGTGTCGCCGGTGCCCGGGCTGACCGAGACCGGCACCGTGAGCGTGGCACTGGAGGCGACCGGCACCACGCTCGAAGCGCTCGTGCGCGAACTGCTCGCCGACGCGCTCGAACAGGGCGCGACCACCGCGGGCGCCGGGCACGACGGCGCGAGCGACGACGGGTCCGATGGCTGACGCGGCAGCGGCCTCGCTCACCGCCGCGCAGGTCGCGACGAGGCGGCTGCAGTCGCTCGGCCTGGCCGCACCATCAGGGGGCGACGTGCCGGAGCTCGGGTCGGCGGCGCATGTCGTCGAGCACCATCTGGCGATGCAGGCGCAGGACTTCAAGGCCTCGCAGTGGGCGATCGGGTCGCGGCTCGACGGCGCGACCCGGGCGGACGTGCTGGCGGCCTACGATTCCGGCGAGATCGTTCGGTCGTGGCCGATGCGCGGCACCGTGCACGTCACGTTGGCGCGTGACCTGCCGTGGATGCTCGACCTGCTCGGCGAGCGCGCCCTGCGCGGCGTCGAGCGGCGCTGGCAGGTCCTCGACATCGATGCTGCGATGCTCGAGCACGCTCGCGACGTGGCAGTGGACCTGCTGCGCGGTGGTCGGCGCGTGACCCGCGCACAGCTGCAGGCGGCGCTCAGCGACGAGGGGCACGACTTCGGTGGGCCGCGTGGGTATCACGTCGTGTGGTACCTGGCACAGACCGGCACGCTCGTGCAGGGGCCCGTGGGCGAGGCCGGCGATCAGCTGCTCGTGCTGCTCGACGAGTGGATCCGCGATCCCGTGCGGTTCGCGGATCGCGACGATGCGATCGCCGAGCTCGGGCGCCGCTACCTGCAGGCGCACGCTCCCGCACGGGTCGAGGACCTGATGTGGTGGTCGAGCCTCGGCAAGCGGGAGTGTCGGGCGGCGTTCGAGGCGGCGAGCGACGAGTACGTGCCGGTGCGGCGCGGCGACGACGAGGTGTGGGTGCGTCGCGATCATGTCGGCGAGCCGGTGCGGTCGCGCCCGACGATGCTGGCGCTCGCGGCGTTCGACGAGCACCTGCTCGGATATCGGGTGCGCGACGAGGTGCTCGACCCGGCCGCGGCGCACCTGGTCGACCCGGGCCGCAACGGCGTATTCCGCTACACGCTCGTGGACCGTGGTCGGGTGATCGCCACGTGGAAGCGCACGCCGCGGGCGAAGCGGATCGTCGTCGATGTCGCGCCCTTCGCGACGCTGGCCCCGGCGCGCGAGCGGGCAGCGGTGGCGGCCATCGAGCGGTGGGGCTCGTTCGTGGGCAGCGCGGTCGAGGTGCGCTTCGGCGCGCCGTCGTAGCACGCTTCCGGTTGCATCGTGCAACCCATGCTGCAGGGGCGCGCAGGGATCGCACTGGTTTACGTCGGTTCGTGGTCGATCGGCCACCTGTTGGCCGTCCCAATTTCGCCGGTAGTGGTTTGCGACCGGGTCGGTGCGGGAACACTACCGATACGGCAAGGACGAGCTGTTGCCCACAGCGAATCCGGCACCCACACTGGGGAAACAGGGTGTGCCGTACCCGAACGCCTACGCCCTTGGAGGAGTCTGCCCATGTCGAAGATCCTGGTCTTCTTCCACGCCGCCACCTGCGGTCACTCGCGCCGGATGGACAGCATCGTGGACCACTTCCTCCGCACGCACCGCGACACGCTGAAGGTGGCGAAGGTCGACGTGAACGACCGTCCGGACCTGGCGCAGCGCTTCAACGTCGACAGCGCCCCGACGCTCCTGCTGCTGCAGGACCTGAAGGAGGTCGCGCGCCTCGAGGGCCGCGCGACGCTCCCGGACATGAAGGATGCGTTCGAGCCCGCGATGGGCGTCGAACCGAACGAGGTGTCGATCGAGCTGGCGGGCGCCTGCTAGGAGCGCACCGCGGAGCAGGCAGCGCTCGCACCCGCACCTGCCCCGCCTCTCGCGCTCAGCGCCCGTGATCGGTGGTCCGGACCTGACAGCTCGTCTCGTCTCGTCGGATCTTGATCGCACGGGGGTCGCGTCCCGCACCCGCACCCGCACCCACGCACCCCGCGCACACGGACCACCTGCTCGATCGACAACGCCAGGCCGACACGGCGTCGGCGCCCACACACGAGCCTGCACGCATCCGCGACTGCCTTCCGGATCCGCAGGCCGGGGCGCCGACGCCGTTTCGATGTGTGTGAGATCCCCGGCGAGTTTCGCATCTCACGGTCGGTTTCCGACCCTGACATGCGAAGGTCACCCGGTGCCCGGTGCGCGCGAATCTCACCCCGTGAACGGGATGCGGATCGCCTCGATCGCAGTGGCGCGACCGGTCGCCGGGTCGAGATCGATGATCGCGCCCTCGAGCTGCACGCCTTCGCTCGAGGGGACGAAGCGCTCGCCGACCCCGGTCAGGAACCGCTTGAGGATGATGTCGGCGCGCACGCCGATCACGGAGTTGCCGTGCGGTCCGGTCATGCCCAGGTCGGTGATGTAGGCCGTGCCGCCGGGCAGCACCCGCGCGTCGGACGTCTGCACGTGTGTGTGCGTACCGACCACCGCGCTCGCCCGCCCGTCCAGGTGCAGGCCCATCGCCACCTTTTCGCTCGTGGCCTCCGCGTGCATGTCGACGAGCAGGATCGGCGTTCGTGCCAGCGCCTTCTCGACGAGCGCGTCGACCGCCTCGAAGGCGCTCTGGCCCACGTCGAGGTAGAGCGAGCCCATCAGGTTGAGCACCGCGACCTCGAGCTCGCCGACCGGCACGAAGCACAGGCCTCGCCCGGGCGCGCGCTTGTGCAGGTTCGCCGGGCGCACGATCGGCACCGTCGGGTCCTCGAGCACCGAGAAGATCTCTCGCTGGCGCAGCGCGTGGTTGCCGAGCGTGATCGCATCGACCCCGTGCTGCAGCATCGAGCGCGCCTGCTTCTCGTAGATGCCGAGGCCCTTGGCGGCGTTCTCGCCGTTCACCACGACCGCGTCGAGCTCGTGCTCCACGCGCAGCTGCGGGACGAGCTGCTCGACGCAGCGTCGCCCGCTTTCTCCGAACACGTCGCCGACGAACAGGATCCGCATGGTCGTGAACCTACCGCTTCATCGACCATATGCCCTTGATCGGGTCTGACATATGGCTATCATATGAACATGTCGGTTTCCGCACGCAAGCAGGTGCTCATGCAGCTCAACGAGGACCTCGTCAGTGAACTCGACGATCTTGTCGCAAAGACCGGCCGCAACCGCTCCGACCTGGCGCGCGAGGCGCTGAGCGACCTGCTCCGCAAGTTCCGCGCCGCAGACATCGACCGGCAGTACGTCGAGGCGTACACGCGGCATCCCCAGTCCGAGGCCGAGTGGGACGAGGATGAGTTCAACGAGCACATGCGCGAGCTCGACGAGTGGGACGGTGGCTGGTGAACCGTGGCGAAGTCTGGTGGGTGGCAACTGCACACGGCCGTCGCCCACATCTGGTGCTCAGTCGCCAGGCTGCGATCCCGCTGTTGTCGCGAGTACTCGCGGTGCCCGCAACGACCAATCGGCGCGGGGCACCCAGCGAGGTCGATCTCGACGAGGACGACGGGATGCCCCGCGAATGCGTGCTGTCGTTCGACGACACGCGCCTCGTGTCGAAATCGAAATTCCTCAAGCGCATCTGTTCACTGAACGCGGAACGCATGACCGAGGCGTGCCGCGCCATGGGCATCACGACCGGTTGCGTCGAGTAACCTCCTCACCCACAACCGTCCAAGGAACCGACATGAAGCTCTACGTCTGTGGCGCCGGCACCTCCTTTGGTGGCGCCGGCCACCCGTGCGGCAAGGCCGCCAATGCACTGCGCACCGCCGGCTACTCGGGATTCGACGTGGAGAAGGTACGTGGCTTCAAGAACGTGCCGTTCTCGATACGGCCCGGCATGCGCGACCACATCGTCGAGCTCACCGGATCGCCGCACGTACCGGTGCTCGTGCTCGACGACGGAACGGCGATCTCCGGCTCCGGCAACATCGTGAGCTGGGCAGCCGAGCACCCCGCCGGCGGCTGAGCGCGCTACGTCAGCGAATGATGCGGATCGACCAGGCGAGGTGGGCGAGCGCGGCGAGGCCGCCGGCGACGAGCAGCACGACCACGTCGGCGGGATCGGTGAACGCCGCCTCGAGCCCCGCGCGCACCACCAGCGCCAGCACCGCCACCGCAGCGCTCACCGCCGCCCCGCGCGCGAGCACGCCGCGGATCGATGCGGCCGGCGGATTCGCGGTCGCGCCGAGCTCGCGCTCGAGCAGCAGGTCGTGCCGCAGGAAGTAGATGCCGAACGCGATCGTGGTGCTGATCACCGCACCCCACGCACCCAGCCATGGCACGAGCGCAAGGTCGAGCACCACGTTCACGCCGACCGTCACCGCCGCGATCGGCAGCCGCTCCTTCGCGTGCCCGGTCTGGTTGAGCGTGATCGTGGGCAGCGGCGCCAGCGCGCTCAGCAGCAGGAACAGCCCCATCGCCGGCACGAACGCCCAGTCGTCACGATACGACGCGTCGAACGTGCCGAACAGCTGCGGGGCGAGCACGACGAGCACCAGCACCGCACCGAACGTCACCACGCCCAGGAACGAGATCCACTGCCGGTACATCGCCTGCCCCGCCGCGCCTGCCCCCGCGATCCTCGGCGCCACGATCCCCGCGATCACGATCGCCGGCGCCGCCAGCATCGCCTGCACCTTGAGCACGAGCGCGTACGGCGCCACCTCGCTCAGCGGATGGAACGCCCCGATCACGAACTGGTCGACCTGTCCGAACACCGCCAGCAGCAGGCTCACCACGAAGATCCGCCTGCCGTACTCGGCGACCATCCGCACCGTCGCACCGCCCGCATCCGGCGCGGCCTCCGCCACGTCCTTCGCCGGAGCACGACCCGGCGCAAGCAGCAGCACCCACCCGATCGCGCTCACCACGAACCCCGCCGCCACGGTCGCGCCGATCACCTCCGCCACGTCACCCCCGCGCGAGCGCGCGACGAGCACCAGCACCAGCTCCACCGCCGGCTGCGCCACCGTCACCAGCAGCAGCAGCCGGATCCGGCGCAGGCTCGGCAGCAGCCCGAAGAAGTACGCCACCAGGCTCTGCGCCACCACCAGCCCGGCCAGCACCGGCAGCAGGTCCACCACGAGCGACCTCGAGTCCTCGAGCCACGGCGTGACCGGCGCGACCAGCACGCACGCCGCGGCCACCGCGATGATCCCGAGGCGCACCGCGCCCACCGCGACCACCAGCTTCGTCGTCGACAACCCCTGCGCCACGTACCGCGCGAGCGAGCTCGTCAGCCCCAGGTCGAGCGCCATCACGAGCAGCACCTGGATGCCGAACACGATCGCGTACGCACCGTACTCGCTCTTGGTGAGCGTGCCCGCCACCACGAACGTCGTGACCGTCGTGCACGCCATCGCCGCGACGCGCGCACCCACCGCCAGCCCCGCGTCGCGCGCC
>JAGQUL010000235.1 GCA_020438525.1 Thermoleophilia bacterium
TCGCTGCGCTGCGACTGCGGCGAGCAGCTCGAGCGCTCGCTCGCCCAGATCGAGGCCGCAGGCCAGGGCGTGCTCGTGTACCTCGCACAGGAAGGGCGCGGCATCGGCCTGGTCGAGAAGCTGCGCGCCTACGAGCTGCAGCAGAACGGCCGCGACACCGTCGACGCCAACACCGAGCTCGGTCACGAGGCCGATCCGCGCGAGTTCCACGCGGCCGCGCACATCCTGCGCGACCTGGACGTTCGCTCGGTGCAGCTGCTCACCAACAACCCGCGCAAGCTCGAGGAGCTCCAGCGCTACGGCGTGCCGGTGACCAAGCGCGTGCCGATCGAGATCGCCGCGCGCGACACGAACCGCAGCTACCTCACCACGAAGCGCGATCGGCTCGGCCACATCCTGAGCGACGACGCGCTGCAGGGCGCGCTCAACGGGTCGAGCGCCAGCTCGCACGCACAGGAGCCGAGCCTTGCCCGCTGAGGGACACGAGTTCGCGCCGGCGCCTGCCGGAGCGTTCGTGCACTCCGGCGTGACCGCCGAGCAGTCGCCGACGGGTGCAGCCGGCTCGCGCTGGGGCATCGTCGTGGCTCGCTTCAACGGCGCGATCACCGATGCGCTCTTCCAGGGTGCCGTGGACGAGCTGATCGCCGCAGGCGCTCGAGCCGAGCACATCAAGGCAGTATCGGTACCGGGTGCGGTCGAGATCCCGCACGCCGCGAACGCGCTCGCTGAGGCGAGCCACCACGTCGCTGGAGTGGTGGCGCTCGGCTGCGTGATCCGTGGCGAGACCGCGCACTTCGACTACGTCTGTCGCGCCGCGACCGACGGGATCATGCGCGTCGCGATCGACCACGACATCCCGATCGGTTTCGGGCTGCTCACCGTCGACACGCTCGCGCAGGCTCAGGCCCGCGCGCAGACCGCCCCCGGCGGTCACAACGTGGGTCGCGACGCGGCACGCGCCGCGCTCGAGATGGCAGGCCTGAACCGCGTCGTGCGCTCCAGCTGACGCGCGCGGCTCAGCGCAGCCAGTCCGGCATCCAGCGGATCGCTCCGACCACGTTCGAGTAGTCGTCGGTCCATGCGTCGACGCCGCGGCCCGGACGCAGCGGCTCCCAGCCGGCGACCCGATCGAGGCCCCGCAGGTCCTCGGGCGTTCGGGCGAGCGCGATCCAGTGCGACTTCGCGCCGTGCACGTCGAGCTGGGCGTGGGTGAGCCGGTCGTCGATGCGGTGGATCGCGGCGAGCCCGAGCTCGTGCGCGTCGGCCGCCACGACCGGCGCAAGGTCGAGGTGGCGACTCGACACGTGCAGCAGCAGCACGCCGTGCGGGGTCGTGGCGTCGAGCCAGCTGCGGAACGCCTGCACGGTGAGCAGGTGCACGGGCACCGAGTCGCTCGAGTAGGCGTCGAGCACGAGCAGGTCGAACCGCTCCGCGTCCGGGTCACGCTCACGCGCCTCCACCTGCAGGCGCGCATCGCCGCGAACCACGTCCACGTCCACCTGTGATCCGCTCAGCCACGTGAACAGCTCGGGATCGCGAGCTGCATCGATCACGGCCGGATCGATCTCGAAGAACGTCCAGCGCTGCCACCGACGCTCGTACGCGAGCAGCGCGCCGCTGCCCAGTCCCACCACGCCCACGTTCACGAACGGCTCGTCGCGCTGCAGCTCGTCGAACGCGTCGCCGACGGGACCGTCCTGCGTGTAGTAGCTGGTGGGCGTGCGCTCGTCGCCGGGGGTGGTGAGCTGCACGCCGTGCAGCGTGGTGCCGTGCAGCATCCGGTGGGAGTCATGGTCGGCCATCACGCGCACGGTTCCGAAGAAGTTGCGGTTGGCGACGAGCACGCCGTCGACGTCGATCGATACCGCCAGGAACGTGGCCGCCGCCACGAGCACGATCCCCCACCGACGCAGCATCAGCGCTGCGATCGCCGCGCACACGAGCAGCAGCCCCGCGGTTCCAGCGAAGCGAATGCCGACGCCGTGCGACGCGACGTCGTCGAGCATGAGCGCGAGCAGCAGCGCCGCAAGCGTCAGCTCGGCGATGGTGGCGAGCGCTCGCAGGGCCGGCGACTCGATCCGTGGGTTCCAGGCCGGGCGCAGCAGCAGCACCGCGGCGAGCAGCAGCGGGTACTCGTAGATCGCGTCGAACCACGCGGGCGCGGCGAGCGCCACGAACATCCCGCCGATCGCGCCCCCCACGCTCAGCAGCAGGTAGAAGGTCGTGAGGCGCTGCACGGGCGGGCGGTCGGCGTACAGGGTGGCGTGTGCGAGCAGCGCGGCGCTCGTCATTGCAGCCAGGTGGACGAGCACGCGCGTGGGGCTCGAGACGTGCAGGCGCTCCACCTCGATCAGCAGCACCGCGGCGACCGACACTGCGACGAGCACGCCGGCGACGCGCACGCCCACGCGCAGGCGGCGACCGAACGTGAGCATGAAGCTCGCGAGATACAGCGCGAGCGGAACGACCCAGAGCAGCGGCGCGCTCGCTATGTCGGTGGTGATGTAGGTGGTCACGCCGAGCATCAGCGCCGACGGGATCGCCGCGATCACGATCCAGCGCAGCGCGCGCAGGCGACCGATCCGATCGGAGCCCGCGGCTGCGGGTGCGTCGACGTGGGGCATCGAAGCAGGCGCGTCACGATGTGCGATGCGGTCGTCGTCGTCGACCATCGCGGGGCGGTCCCGGGCGCGCACCACCAGCGCGCATGCCACGAGCCCGATCGCGAACGCCGCGAACGTGACCGACCAGGTCCGCGCCTGCGCGGCGCCGGTGAGGCGTGGCTCGAGCAGCAGCGGAAACGCGAGCAGCCCGACCAGGCTGCCCGCGTTGCTCGCGACGTAGAGGTGGTACGGGTCGTGGGAGTCGGGCAGTTGCAGGGCCGAGTACCAGCGCTGCAGCGCGGGGCTCACGGTGGCGACCGCGAGGTAGGGGAGCCCCGCGGCGATCGCGAGCAGGCCCAGCACGTGCATCGCCGGGTGATCGATCACCGAGGAAGCGGTCGTACCCGTCGCGGCGTGGATCGCGATCGGCAGGAACGGCACGGCAGCCGCGGCGATCGCGAGCTGCACGAACACCTGGCGGCGCGGCCCGAGCCGATCGAGCGACACGTGCGCGATCGCATAGCCCGCCAGCAGCGCCAGCTGGAAGAACACGACCGTGGCGTTCCACACGCCCGGCGAGCCACCGAAGCGTGGCAGCAGCTGCTTGGCGACCATCGGCTGCACGAGGAACACGAGCGCGGCCGCGAGGAACGCGGTCGTGCCGAACAGCAGGCGGATGCCGGAGCGGTGCATAGGTGCAGTTCCTACCTCGCGCGGGCACGACCTGCACATGGACGCATACGCGACGTGGTGGCATGCAGTGGTGCTCGGGGGCGCAGCCTACGCGCTGGCGTGGGCCTGCGTATGGAGCGTGCCGGCGATCATGGCGCAGCGAAACGACGTGGCCGACGTGGGCTGGGGCCTGCAGTTCGGGTTCCTCGCGCTCGTCACCGGCGGCGCCGTGAACCTGTTCGACTGGCGCGACGAGACGCGCGCCACGATCGTGGTGGTGCTCGTGTGCGCGTGGGGCCTGCGCCTGGCGCTGCACATCGGGCGGCGCGTGGTGGCGCACGACGAGGAGGACAAGCGCTACGCGAATATGCGGGCCGACTGGGGCGGTGGCCGACGACCGGTGCGGTCGCTGCTGCAGGTGTTCGTGCTGCAGGCGGCGATCGGGCTGGTCGTGGCCCAGCCGGTGCTGATCGCAGCGAGCGTGCACGACGGCGCCGAGTCGCTCGGCGTGCTCGACCTGCTCGGGGTCGTGCTCGTGATCGCCGGAACGCTGCTCGAGGCAACCGCAGATCGGCAGCTGCGGCGATTCCTCGCGCGGCGAGCGGCGGGCGAGGAGCAGCGGCGCTACCTCACCACCGGCGTGTGGGCGTGGAGCCGTCACCCCAACTATGCAGGCGATGCGATCACCTGGTGGGGATTCGGGCTGATCGGATTGGCCGCGGTGGTGAACATGGGCGCGTGGTGGCTCGCGATCCCGGTCGTGCTCGGCCCCGTGGTGATGACGCTGTTCCTGCGTTACGGATCGGGCGTGCCGATGACCGAGCGGGGGCGCGCCGGCCATCCCGAATGGGATGCGTACGTCGAGCGCACCGCGGCGTTCCTGCCGCGACCGCCGCGCTAGCAGAGGGTGGAGCGGGTGCCCAGCAACGAGCACAGGCCGCGCGGTGCGCGGCCTGGCGGATGGCGTAGGGGCAGGGGAAAGGTGGCGCTAGGCCTTGGCGACGCGGTCGCTCTTCAGGCAGCGCGTGCACACGTAGGCGCGCTTTGCCTGGCCCTTCTCCACGATGCGCACGCGCTGCAGGTTCGCATCGAACCGGCGCTTGGTGGCGCGCATCGAGTGGCTCCGGTTCTGGCCGAATCCGGGGCCCTTGCCGCAGGTGTGACAGATCTTCGACATAGCTGGCGAAGCATAGCAGGAGTCCGCGCCCGCGTGGGGAAGTCACGTCGAGCATGCAGGGGAAGCAGGACGCCACCGGAACAATCGCGATCGTGACCGACGCGACTGCGGACGTCCCGCCCGCCGAACGCGACCCCGCGATGGGCATCCCATGGCGCGTCGTTGCCGAGACCTGGCGCACCCCGGACGGCCTCGAGTTCCTCGACGACGGCTCCGACTCCCGCGAGCTGGTGGCGCTCGCGCTCGAATCCGGCCTCGACCCCGAGCCCTCGGAGCCGAGCCGCGACGACTTCATCGGTGCCTACGAGCACCTGCGCGAGATCGATCGCGTGTTCTCGATCCATGCCCCCGCCAAGGCGTCCTGGGCGGTCGAACACGCACGCGAGGCCGCCGGCGCGTTCCCGAACGTTCGCGTGATCGAGACGAACGTCACCGGCATCGGGCTCGGACTGCTCGCCGCCCGCGCCCGCGACATGTCGCTCGCAGGCGCGGGCCCGGACGATGTCGAGCGGTGGCTTCGTCGCCACCGCGAGGCGGTGAAGATGCTCGTCGTGCCCGATCGGTTCGACCCGATGGCAAGCCAGCGCGGGCTCTCCGCGCGGCTGCTCGCCGGGCGATCGATGCTCCACTCCGGGGAGGGAAGCGCGACGTTCGACCGTTCGCGACGCCTGCGCACCAGGCGCGCGACCGTCGCGGCGATCGAGCGCTACTTCCTTGAGCACACGTCCGACGACGATTCGACGGTGCTGCACCTCGCGCTCGCACATGGCGACGCCGCCGGTGCGGTCGACCCGTTCCTCGACCTGCTCGAACGCATGCGTCCCCACGCCGAGGTGAGCCTGATCGGTCGTGTCGGCCCGCGCCTGATCCAGCAGCTCGGCGCGCGCTGCGTCGCGGCCGCGTGGGTCGAGGAGATCCCCGAGCCGCAGGGCGACGACTAGCGCGAACGTCGCGCGTCTGCTGGTGCTCGCCTCCGCCGCGCGATACGCTTCCCGGACCGATGCGAATCGTTGCTGGAACATTCCGAGGTCGTCGTCTCGCCGCCCCGCGCGGCCGTGACGTGCGTCCCACCGCCGACCGGGTGCGCGAGGCCGTGTTCTCGATCCTCGGCGCGGTCGAGGGCGAGGACGTGCTCGACCTCTTCGCGGGCACCGGCGCGCTCGGCTTGGAATCGCTCAGTCGCGGAGCGCGCAGCGCGACGTTCGTGGAGATCGACCGGCAGGCCCACGAGGTCGTGCGCCGCAACATCGACGCGACGATCACCGACGGCGAGCACCAGGCGCACCTGATCAAGGGCGACGCGTCACGCGTCGTCCGATCGCTCGCGCTCGTGCAGGAACGCTTCGACCTGATCTTCTTCGACCCGCCATACGACCGCACCGCCGAGCTCGTGGAGGAGATGCGCGAGACGCTCCCCACGATCTGCGCCCACGACGCGCGCGTGGTGCTCGAGGTCGCCACCCGGCACCGCGACGTGATCGCGCAGGCCGCTGCCAACTGGGGCGCGGAGCTGCAGGTCGAGCGAGCCTACGGCGACACGGTCGTGGGAATCCTCGTGCTCGACGGGCGTGAGGCGCAGGACCCCGCCGCGGACGTGGACGCGGACTCCGCCGGCGACTAGCAGACCGCAGGCGACGAGCTCCGCCGGCGACCCCTACCGCGTCGCCGCCGAAATCGCGCGACACATCCCGAGGCTCGCCGCGCTCCGGCCAACTACCTTGACGGTGGGCACCCTGTCGGGCGTTCTGGTCAAGGTAGTGCGACTCTCGGGGTCGTTCCTGCCGCGATTGCGCCGGATCGCACCATGTCGCACGATCCCTGCGACGACGACGGTTCCGCCTGCGCAGGCTGCGGGCATGACTCGACCATGCCAGACCGAACTGCGATCTGCCCCGGTACCTACGACCCGCCGACGCTCGGCCACATGGACGTGATCCGTCGCGCGGCGCGGATGTTCGACCACGTCGTGGTCGCGGTCGTGCGAACGCCCCAGCACAAGTCGAGCCCGCTGTTCACCGCCGACGAGCGGATCGAGCTGCTGCGCGACGGGCTCAAGGACCTCGACAACGTCCGGGTGCGTGCGTTCACGACGCTCGTGGTGGACGTGGCCCGCGAGGAGGGCGCGAGCGTGCTCGTGAAGGGGCTGCGAGCCGTGTCGGACTTCGAGTGGGAGTTCCAGATGGCGCATCTCAACGCGGAGCTGGCGCCCGAGCTGGAGACGTGCTTCGTGATGAGCTACCCGGACTGGTCATTCGTGTCGTCGAGCGGCGTGCGCGAGGTCGCGGCGTTCGGCGGCGACGTGAGTCGGTACGTCACGCCGCTCGTCGCCGAGCAGATGGCGGCGAAGTACGCGACCGGACGCGATGCCTGATCAGGCTGCAATCGCCGCCGACGCGTAGGCCTGGCGGACGCTCTCGACGCGCATGCGGGCGGCGACCGCGGCCCGTCGGCGATCGAGCTCGGCCTGCTCGCGGCGGAGCGCGGCGATCATTCCCTGATGCAGGGCGGTGAGGCCGTTGGCAGCCTCGGCGGTGGCGGCGGCGCCGCGGCGGGCGTTGCGCTGGTCGAGCATGGCGAGGATCACGGTGCGGCTGATGCTGCGGTTTCGAGTGTGGTCCTGCATGTCCGTTGCCCCCGTAAGTCCTGGTCCGTGCGGCGCGTCCGGCGCCTCGCACCTCAACCATGCGACGACAGGGGCAGGTCGCGAGTAGGTAATTCCACCTGACCTAGGTACCTAGGTAATTCCGACTCCGCGCGCCGTGATCGCAGGCACGCTCGCGCTCTTGTTCACGTGCGCGCGTCGCGCGCGATCGCGACCGCGCGCGAGACAGGCGGCGGGGTATCAGCCCTGCAGCTCGGCGTAGAGGCGCTGTGCGGCCTCGGGCGAGATGCGCCCGTCCACGGCCACGTCGGCGCCGACCGTGGCTGCCTCGGTTCGATCGAGCGCCGAATCCGCATTCGTGTCGTAGCGGTCGACGAGTCCCTGGATCAGGTGTGCTGCGCCCGCGGAGCCCCAACCACCGACGCGCGGGGCGTCGGACGCGTCGAGGCGTCCGTCGTCGCCACCACCGAGGTTCGTGACGATTGCCGCGGCGAACTCCGACTGCTCGACGCCGCCGGGCTTGACCGTGGGCAGCAGACCGTCTGCGGGCCACGACAGGCCGATCGGGAGCGTGCTCGACGCGCCCGTGGGCGGCACGGGAGCCGGTCCGGGCGACGGCGACGGCAGCGGTCCGTCATGTGGTGGGTCGGCGCCGTCGTGATGCCCGGCAGCGCCGATCGCGACGGCGATGCCGATCGCTCCTGCAGCGAGCAGGCCCGCGCTGAGTGCGATTCCGATTGGACGCATCCGTCGCTCCCCCGATTGCGAATCCCGTCGTGCACGGCATCCCCGGCCGTGCTCGTCGCCTGTTCATCGAGGTTCGCGGTGCGCCGGTTTCGCCGATTCGGTCGGCGCCCGTGCCGGTGGCCGCTTTCGATTGACGGATCTGGACGCCCGTCGGACACTGGAAACGGACGACTCGCAGCGCCGTGGACAGGCTGCTGCGCGACATGCGACCCCCAGGGACGACGCGATGGATCGCTTCGAGCACGAGCAGCAGGGCGCGCGACACGGGTACCTGCCCGGTGAGCGGGTGCAGCTGTGCATGCGGATCATCGACGATGCGCCGAAGCCCGCCGCTGCCGCCACGCCGAAGCCCACGCCTACACCCACGAGCAGCGACTCGGCCCGGGCCGCCTTGAAGCATCCCGCGCGGTCCCCGTCGTCGACTGCCTCCACGTCCACCACGAAGCAGTCGACACACGGCAAGCCGGTCGCAACGGCAGTTGCCAAGCCCGAGCCGAAGCCCGAACCATCACCCAAGGCGAGCGGCAAGAAGCCCGCGGCAGGACTCACCGACGCGCACAAGGCGGCACGAACGACGGTTGCGAAGGACGACAGGCCCGCCACCGACGCACCGAAGCAGCCCACCGAGACGAGTGATTCGGCTCGCGCGGCGAGCAAGGCGAACGTACGAACACCGAGCTCGACCTCGAGCCATGAGCAGCAGGTGGAAGCGCAGGCCAGGCAGGCCGAGCGTGACAAGCTCAACGACGCGAAGAACATCGACGCGACCGTCACGCCGGAGCAGCGCACGAAGCTGCAGGCCGAGCAGGACGAGTTCCTTGGCATCGACCGGCAGGACACGGACACGCCGACCAAGTCAGGCAAGCTCGGAACGATCGCCGGTGCGGCGGGAGGCGCGACACCGAACGCGCCCGAGCAGCCCCCCGCTCCCGACGACGCCCCGAAGCAGCAACCGGAACCCGGCGGCGAGTTCGACGACTCACCGGCCCAGGGGATCAAGATCGATCCGCACGTAGCTGCCCCCGGTGCCTCGCCTGCAGGCGGCACGACACAGCACACCCAGGAGGAGTGGCTCGAGTTCCTCGGCGGCCGCGAGTACTGGGTCGGCGACGATGGCGACGTGTGGCACATCGACGTGCTCGACGACGGCACGACCACGCTCAGCCGCAACGATGATCCCGACGGGCAGGTCAACCCGCCACAGATCGGGCCGAACCGCACGACGCGTGCGCGCGGCGGCGGTCTCGGAGGCGTCGTCGGCGGCGGGGCGACCACGCCGAAGGGTGCCGGCACGCCGGGTCAGGGCAAGCCCAAGGCCGGTGAGTCGTCGGCCGAAGGCGTCGACGGACACGACCACGCGAGCGAGTATCAGGTCGAGGTTCCTGCCACCGTCGACGAGGCGATCAAGCAGCAGGAGCTGCAGGGCATGCGCATCGCCCAGGACACGCTGCCTCCCGCCGATTCGCGAACGGCGAGCGGCATGTCGATCATGATGCCCGACGGTTCGGCGGTCACGTCTGCGACCACGAAGGAGCACTGGGACGTCGGCGTCGACCGGACCTCGACCACCCGCAACCGCGTCGGCGACGACGACGCGCTGAGCGGCTTCGAGAACTACGTGGTGACCGAGGCGCGTCACGACGACGGCTCCCGCGTGCGCAGCACGAATCGCGCGTCCGGCGGCGTCTACTCGCATGGGCTCACGCAGGTCGACTCCGCGATGGGGTCAGGCCTCTCGATTCCGTTCGACACGCAGACGACGGTCACTATCACGGCCGCGGACGGAAGCCGCCGCTCGACCGACAGCAAGCGGCCGAGTCCACGCGAGACGCCCACTACGACCGACGAGCTGCGACGGGTCCAGGACGAGCTCGGGCTCGCCTACGAAGCGGCTGCGTCCCGCCAGGATCGTCCCGACGACATCGTCGATGCGCTGTTCCAGGACGCGAACTCCACGATGGCGCGCATCGATGCGAACGAGATCCAGCGCGCGGCTCGGGAAGGGGCGCGCAACATCGCGAAGGATGATCCCGACGCGATCACGGACTACGCCGACATGACGTTCGAGGATGTCCGCGCGCGATACGCCGAGTTCGGGCTCGATGCGGCGGCAGGCAACGAGGACATCGATCGCGACTGGTTGTCCGACGACCCGAACGTTCGCAGCAACGCGGCCTACTTCTCCGACGACGACGAGATGAAGTTCGGCACGCTCGAGGACGGCACGCCGTTCGCTGCCTCCGACGACGTGATCGCGCACGAGTTCGCGCATCGCATCACCGAGCACAACGGCGGCGTGAACTACCACGGCGAGTCGGGCGCGATCAACGAGTCGCTCTCCGACACGCTCGCAGCCGCGGTCGACACGGAGGACTGGATCGTCGGCGAGGACATCGTCGAGGGTGGCGTGCGCGACATGTCGGCGAAGCACACGATGGACGACTTCGTCGAGACCACCGACGACCACGGAGGCGTTCACACGAACTCCGCGATCCCCAACTACGCCGCGTACCTGATCGGCGACGACCTCGGTCGCGACACGATGGGCCGGATCTACGCCCGCACGATGAACGACTACCTGTCGCCCGACATGAAGTTCACGGACCTCGCGGTCGGCACATGGCGTGCCGCGGTCGACCTGTACGGCGAGACCAGCAAGGAAGCCGCCGCGGTGCGCGAGGCGTGGGACGGCGTGCTGCTGCTGAACGGCGACACCAGCATCTACGACGAGCAACGCGGCACGGTCGGAAGCGGCGGCGGCGGTAGCGGCTCGGGATCCTGGTAGTCGTCGCCCGTCCGTGAGCCGCGAGGGCACGGGCGGCCACCTGCGTGTCCGCATGCGCCGTTCCTGACGGGCAATCACCCACGGAACCTGTCGGAACGTGGCTACACTGCCGCCGACGACAGTGAAGCCCCGGCATCGACTCCCCGGTGCCCGGCAGGAAGGTGAAGTTCCACATGGACGTCCTGGTCCTCATCGACAAGCTCGACGACCTCATCCACAACGCGAAGACCGTGCCGCTCACCGATACGGTCCGCATCGAGAAGGAAGAGATCTACGACATCCTCGACCAGATGCGCGCCTCGATCCCCGAGGAGATCAAGCAGGCTCGCTGGATCG
The DNA here is from genome assembly GCA_020438525.1 of Thermoleophilia bacterium. Next base: position 10,923 of record JAGQUL010000235.1, read on the forward strand.
TCAAGGAGCGCACCGACATGCTGGCCGAGGCCAAGCGCGAGGCGGAGCGCCTGATCCAGGAGGCCCGTGACAAGGCCGAGGAGATCGCCAGCCGCGAGGAAGTCGTGCGCATCGCACACGAGCAGTCCGACGCGATCCTCAGCGAGGCCGAGGCCCGCGCCCACGAGATGAACACCGGCGCGATCGACTACGCCGACGAGGTGTTCGGAACGCTCGAGGCGAACCTCGACAAGTTCCTCAACGCGGTGAGCCGCTCGCGCGACAAGCTCGCGCAGCGTGCGATGGCCGGCAGCGCGCACGAGTAGCGCAGCGCCGCATCCAGATCGACCGCCAGGCCCGTTCCTGCACCTCGCAGGGGCGGGCCTTCGGCGTTCTTCGATCACCAGCTGAGCAGCTCGCCGCCCGCCGCCGACGACGATTCGACGGGCTCCTCGGGCACGCGACGCGCGAGTGCCGCGAGCAGGTCCGCGGCCGCCACCGCGCGACCGTGCTCGGCGTAGTCCGGGTGCCACGCATAGCCGTCGCTGAGCGACCCGTTCGCCCGCGCGGCGTTTCGCTCGAGCAGCGAACGCAGCTGACCGACGACGGTGCGGCTGGCAGGATCCAGCGCCGACTCGTCGAGCCCGGCAAGGACCATCTGTGCCTTGTACGTCGCCCACTGGACGATCTGCTTGTCGCCGCTGTCGCGGCTCGGCCCCAGCACCTCTGCGAGCAGCTCCAGCCGGCTGATGCCGTGTCGTGCCAGCTCCGAGTCGCTCGCGTCGAGCAGGATCGGCGCGAGCATCGTGTCGACGTCGGCAAGGCGAAGCGGCTCGCCCGCTCGTCGCGAGGCCGCCACCACGCGATCGAGTGCGTCCGGCAGCTCCGCGACGAGGCCGGCGCGCGTCGATCGCACCACCAGATCGGCGCGCTCGATCGCGCCCGACAGCGCGACCGAGCTGAGCGACGAGGTGGTGTTGCCGCCGAGCTCGGCGATGGGTGGGCGCACGTCGACCGGCATCGACGCGAGCAGCGCGACACGGCGCTGCTCGGAAGCGTTCAGCTGCAGCGGCAGGGGGCGCATCAGCAGGTCCGCCAGCTCCAGCGTGTGCTCGGCGCGGGTGGCACCCGTTCGTGCCGCTTCGTCTACTGCGTCGAGCGCGAGTCGAAGCAGTGCGAGGTTCGTGCGTCGATGTGGATCCTGAGCCGTCATGTTCGGTCGCCAGGTCGCGCCCAGCCGCGCAGCGTCGGGAACGTTCGGCTCGACCGCGCGCATCGAGGCGGGCAGGCCGTCGAGCGCAGCGATTCGCCGCAGCTGGTCGGCGCTCAGCTGCTGGTCGGGGATCGCCAACAGGCTGCGGAGCTCCCGGTCGACCGTCTCGGCCGTGGCACCGCTTCGCATCAGCTCGCCGCGCTCGAGCGCCAACGCCAGGCTCGTGCGCTCTCGTTCGATCAGGTCGCGCGCGCCGGCGATCGTGGTGTGCCAGTCATCGCCGGTAGCGAGACGCGCGATCGTGCCGTCGCCGGATCGAGCCACCGTCGTGTCGATCGGTCGCGCATCGCCAGGCAGCGAGGTGAGCATCTGGATTCGGCGAAGCGCTGCCTCGTCGAGCTGGTCGAAGGGTCGCTGGACGAGCTCGCGCAGCTCGTCGGCGGCCGCCGATACGCTGAACCCGTCCGAGCCTGCGAGCCGGCGCGCGTCGTTCCAGACGCGGACCTCGTCGACCGCGCGGCCCAGGTCGGTGCTCGACGGGTCGCCCAGGTGCCTGAGCAGTCGTGCAGGGGAGCCGAGCCCGGGGGAAGCGCTTCCTTCGACGAGCAGCAGCGTCGCCATTCGATCGATGTCGCTCGCGTCCAGCTGATCGGCCGGTCGCGCGAGCAGGTCGTCCAGCTCGTCCAGCACGACCTGACGAGTGATGCCCGCCTGGTTCGCGACCCGCTCGGCATCGAGCATCAGTCCAAGCCGCCGAGCGACGTATCGGCCCAGGGCTCCGGAGCCGGGAAGCTCACCGTCGAGCATGCGGTAGTAGCGATCCTCCGCGCTCAGGTTCAGCTTCCCGTACGCCGCGTCGAGCAGGTCATCGATATGCGCGGCACCCGGTGGTCGAGCCTCGTTCGGCAGCACGACCAGCGCCGCAGCCGCCTGCTCGGCCTCGGCGCTCGTCGGTGCGCCATCGGCTGCAGCGAGCTGCGCGAATTCGTCGAACATCCTCGCGCGATCGCCACCGGTTCGACGCAGGAAGTCCCACGTCGACGACACCAGCTCGGGGCGGCGCCCACGCAGCGATCCATCGTCGATCGACGTCACCAGCTCGCGCGCCCACGGCCTCGATGCGGCATCGCCGATGAGCAGCTCCGGCTGGTCGGTGGCAAGCCGTGCACGACGGCGAATCACCTCGATGCTCGGGTGGCGACGACCAAGCCGGTCCAGCGTCCCCTGCAGCCGTTCCGGCGTCTGCGATGCGAGCTCGATCCATGCATCGCGAAGCGCATCGACCTCGTCGGGCATGAGCTCGGAGGTCGACGTCGGCAGCGGCATGTCCACGGCAAGCTCCGCGGGCAGCTCGCGCGCCGCCCGTGCGGCGTTCAGGCGCGAGCGGATCGGATGCTCCATCAGCTGCTCGAGCACGTCCACGACGACGTCCTCGCGGGTGGCCAGCGTCGCACGCATGCGCAGGTCGTGCAGCTGCAGGGGATCGAGCGCAACGGCCGACGTGGCATCGGCCTCGGCGAGCCATGCGGGCAGGCGTTCGAGCGGATCGAGCCCGTTGTGTCTGGCCACCACCTCGAAGCCGTCGCGCAGGTGATCGGCACGAACCTGCTCCTCGCTCGCAACCCGCAGCAGCGAGCGCCATGCATCGTTGGGCTCGAACGGCACAGCGGTTGCCGTGCGCCCGAGCTCCCACGCCGCGTTGCCGTGTCCGGAGCCGGCCGCAAGGAACGGTGCGACCTGACCGAGCTCGTCGGCACGCTCGGCCGCGATGATCGGCGCGGCGGCGACCGCGCCTCGGTTGCCCGGCATCACCAGCGCCGTGTCGTGGAGAAATGCCGGAAGCTCTGCCGACGGGACCGCCAGGCCCGCGCCCGTCACCGTGAGCGTTTCAGCGGCGGTTCGCGCACGCCACATCGCCTGTTCGACCTCCCCGCGCTCCGCGGCGGTCAGCGCGCCCGATCCCGGGGCATGGCCCATCGCGGCGTGCTCGAGCCCGCGGGCGCCTTCGAGCGCATCGGCAAACGGAGCGCCCAACGGCTCGATGCGAGAGGCGGCGTCGCGCGCGAGCGACCCGAGCCCGACGAAGCCCTGATCGATGCGAGCGATCGCAGCGCGCTTGCCGAACAGTCGAGGCACCTCGAGATCGAGCACCGCGCGCGCCTGATCTGCAGCGCTCGTGAGCGCCTCGGCCGCACCGGTCACCTGTCGTGGATCAAGCCGCATGCGCCCCCCGCGCCCGACGTGACGTTCCCGTGCCAGATCGTCGAGAGCGGGGTTCGATGCGTTTCGTCGAAGGATCGGCCTCGCGACGGCCGTGTTCAAGGCTGATCCGAAGCGCATCCGGGGCACGGACCGACGAGCCACGGGCACCGATCGCGCTACAGTTGCGCAATGACCACGTACTCGTTGCGCGACCTGGGCATCTCACCGGGCCAGTCGAAGAGTGAGGAGCTCTCGCTGGACCTGCCGCCGTACCATCAGGGCGGAGTCGACTTCGTCCCGGAGCACGGTGGCAAGGCACCGACCGCTGCGACGGTGGCGTACGTGCCGGTGACCTCGCCGGTCCCGGCACGGCTCGACATCACGGCGATGACCGAGGGCACGAGCTTTCGGCTGCGCTTCTCCGCCGACTACGAAGGCCCGTGTTCTCGGTGCCTGGAGCCGGCGAGCTGGCACGTCGACATCGACGTGTTCGCCGTGCACGACGAGGCGTCCGACGACGAGGAGCTGCGCAGCGACCACGTCGACGACACGGTCCACGAGCTCGACGTGACCGGATGGGCGCAGGAGGAGGTCGGTGTCGAGTTCCCCACCCAGGTGCTGTGCCGCGAGGATTGTCGAGGCCTGTGCGCCCAGTGTGGCGTGAACCTCAACGACGAGCCCGATCACGCGCACGAGCAGCCGACCGACTCGCGCTGGGATGCGCTCAAGGACCTCCAGCTGGAGGAGACCGAGTAGCACGGCACGTGGCCGGTCGTCGTCGCCGCCCTGCATCGATCGACGACTCCTGACGCGCACGGGCAGCGGATTGGGCTATACTTCCGCGGTCCGACCCCCACGGGTCGGCGAAGCACGCCCCACAGCAGTTTCCAGGAGCGCCCACCATGGCAGTCCCCAAGCGCAAGACCAGCAAGAGCCGCCGCGATCGACGTCGCACCGCCAAGACGCGACTGAGCCTCACGGCTGCCGCCGCCTGCCCGCAGTGCCGCGCGCCCAAGCGCCCGCACCACGCCTGCGGCAACTGCGGCACCTACCGCGGCCGGCAGGTCATCGCCTTCTAGCTGCAATCGTGGGTGTTCGAGTTCCGCGGGGCGGAATCGAACACACACGATTGCCTCCCGCATGCGCGGGCGCAGACTTCCACGGGCTTCGATCCTTCGCGGATCGGGGCCCGTTCGCGTGCGTCGGCGCAACGATCGGCACGCTGCGTCCGAGAATCCGGTACGAACGCGTGCGGCACGGGGGCTGCGCGCACTGCGAGGGGGAACTGCGCATGGCGATCAGCATCAACCAGATGCGTACCGTGGTGGAGGCCGGCGAGGCCGTACCGAAGATCCTGAACGAGGCGCTGCCTGCGCTCGACGACGTGATCGCCAAGCTCGACGCGTTCGGCGACTTCGTGAAGCCGCAGGTCGTGCAGGCCGAGCGCGAGATCGGCAGCGGGCGCAGCTACATCGCCAAGGAGCTCAAGGATCCGCTCACGGGCCAGCTGCCGCTCATGGACATGCCCTGGTCGGATGCTGCGAATGCCCGGATCGGCGTGCGCAACTCGCTCAAGGGCGTGGAGAAGATCCTGCGCGGCGTGGAATCGTCGTCGCTTCGCAAGGGCCAGCCCGGACCACCGATGCAGTCCGTGCAGGACGCGCAGTCGGCGCTGCGCGAGCTGCGGATCGCCCGCTCGCACCTCGACGAGACGCTCACCGTGTGGGCCGGCCCGTTCGGCGGCGCGCACGCACAGCTCGTGCCGAAGGAAGTCGCGAGCACCGGCGAGCACCTCGCCCGCGCCAAGCGCCTCATGGAGAGCGCCCTGCGCCGCCACGTGAACGACGCGGTCTGACCGTCACGCCGCTGCCCGCCGCACCCACTGGGAGTTTCGCATGTGAGTGTCGGATTCCGACCATGTGATGCGAGACTTGGTGGGCGTGGCTCCGGTCCGCTGCGGGAGTTTCGCAAGTGATGGTCGGATTCCGACCATGTGATGCGAAACTCGATTGGTGG